>CAYRFY010000569.1:0-5534 GCA_964423635.1 uncultured Armatimonadia bacterium
GGCGGCCTCTGCAGGGCGTATTGCCCGGCCGCCGATTCAGGGCCGTCCGTCCCCCGTGGGCCGATGGGAACCGTCCGGCAAGGAGTTGGTCTCATGACGAGGACACTCCCGGTTATCGCCGCAGTCATGCTTCTGGCTCAGGCGCTCCCCCACGCCTCCGCGAACCTGCTCACCAACGGTAGCTTCGAGGTCGGGCTCTACGGCTGGGGCTTCCACACACGGGGCGCCGGCGGCTACCCACATGACGTCAAGGTGGTCGGCCAAGACCCCGCGCCGGTCGTGGTCGAGGATTCGGACGCCCCCGACGGCAGGCGCGTGCTCTCGTACAGCCTTCCCGCCCACGGCAGCTTCAAGCTGTTCACCCGGGCCTACGCGGCGCCTGCGGGACGCTACACGCTCAGCGCTTCCGTTCGCGGGGCCCAGCCGGTGACCGTGCAACTGGTGGACGCGGGCAAGGCGAAGGACAATGTGCTGGGCTCCGCCGAGGTGCGCGCGGGGGACCAATGGGCTCCAGTGACAGTGGTTGCCGACGTGCCGGCGGAGACAACAGCGCTGGCCGTGAACGTCGCCGGCGAGGGTGAGGGCACTTACGCCATAGATGGGGTTGCGCTGCTCAGAGAGGGTGAAGAGAACGACCTCGAGCAAGTCGCCCTGGGCCTCAGCGCACAGCGCCAGGGCGTTTGGCACCTGTCCGAGGACAAGCCGCTCACCGCCTCGCTGTGCAGCCCCGTCCCGCTGTGGGTAGTCTTGCGCTACCGCGTCGAGGACGCGAGGGGCGAGGAGGTTGGCTCCGGCGGGGCTGAACTGAACTTGCCGGCCGGCGGCACGGTGGACCACGCCATCGACCTGTACCTCCCCTACTGCGGCCACTACCGTGTGCTGGCGCAGGTCAGCTCGGAGGGCAAGGCCGTCGGTCCCATCGCCGAGGCCCTGGTGGCGGTGATCCCCGACCGAGAGCTCCCGTCCGACAGCGCCGGCGCCGCTGCCGGCCGCTACGGCTGCAACATGGAGCATCGCCCGTTCCTGCTGGACCTGGCCCGTCGCATCGGCATCCGCTGGGTATTCTGTGCCCCGCCGCTGTTTACGAAGTGGTTCAGCGTCGAGCCCCGGCCGGGCGAGTGGCAGTTCTATGATGACGAACTGGCCGCGTTCGAGGCCGCCGGCATTGCCGTCGTGGCCAACCTCGCCGATGCCCCGAGCTGGGCCACGCGTCCGGGACACCAGGGATACGGCGGCCCCTGGCCGAATGCCTACTTTCCCACCGACTGGGCGGACTGGGAGGCCTACGTGCGGCGGTCCGTGGAGCACTACTCCCCGCGCATTCGACATTGGGGTGTGTGGAACGAACCCAACCATCAGGGTTTTCTGAAGCTGGCGGAGGGCGAACAGTGGCCCGAGAAGTACCAGGTCATCCTGGAGCATACGTACCCGGTCGTGAAGCAGGCCGACCCCCAGGCCGTGGTGATCGGCGGGACCGTCACCAATCCCGGAGCGCTGCCGGCGTTGGTCTCCGGCCCTGCGTCAGCCCTGATGGACGTGGCGGCCTTCCACTGGTCTTCCTGGTCGCCCAAGGGCTACGTGCGCAGTACGGGAGAGGAGCTGGGCTACCTGGGGCCAAAGGACAAGTGGGTCAACTGCATCCAGCGCATCACCGACGCCATGGCCCAGTCGGGACGAACGCTGCCTTTGTGGAACACCGAGTGCCACATCACGGAGGCCGACATCGCCCGGGAGTTCACCACTCAGCCCGACCCGCCCCGGGCCTACGGCACCCCGCGCATGACCGCGCTGGACGCGGCGGCCGCGGTGCCCAGACAGTGCATCACCGAGTGGGCCGCCGGAGTGGAGAAGACGTTCTACTGGCTATTGGGCTCCTACGGCTCCTCGTGGCAGCCGCGGACGGCAATCACGCTCACCGAATGGGACCGCAGCCCAACGGCGGCGCTGGTGACCTATGCGGTGATGACCGACTTGCTCGCGGAGGCGGAACTGCAAGGCTGGGAGGCCGAGACGGACCAGCAGAGCCTGGAGCGGCCGACGTTTTGGACCTTCCAGTTCCGCTGCCCCACAGGCCGGCTGCGGGTGATCTGGGGCAACCGGGACGCGGAGCACGAGCGGCTGCTGGAGGTAACGGGAGAGCAGGTCCGGGTGCTGGACATGTTCGGCGTCGAACTGCCCGGAGTGAGCTCGATGAGCGCCGTGAAGCTGCAGGGCAAGGTGCTGCTGCCGGTGGGCCGCTGCCCGCTGTATGTGTTTGACGGAGGGTAGGCCGCCGAGCAGAGCCCGATTCGGCCGCTCGCGCAACTCCGGGCGGCATGTGCCCAGATGGATTACCCCCCATGACGACAGGAGCGGTGACTGCAGTGGGACCCACGCCAAGACGTCGCCGCGCCGCCTGGCTCGTCTCTGCATCGCTGGCAGCCGTCGCGATCGCCGGCATCGCTCTTCACTCTGTCCTGACGACCTACCGGCCCATCGGTTCGGGCCCGGCGGGGCCGACGGTGCCCGCTGCGCCCTTCTCCCGGCCGTGGTCCCAGCGCCCGGTGCTGGTTTTGGGCCTCGGCGACAGCGTCACGGCCGGCCTCGGCGCCGACCCGGGCTACGCCTACTTCGCCCGCCTGGTAGACAACCCGCCCGACGAGTACCCCGACATGCGCGGCAAGTGCCTGCGCCGCGTGTTCCCGCGCCTGCGGCGGCTCAATCTGGCGGTCTCGGGCACAACGAGTCTGCAGCACGAGGCCGACCAGATCCCACGCATCCCCCGGCAGGAGCCGGAGGTTCCGGGCTGGGTGGTGATGACCAGCGGCGGTAATGACTTGATCCATCACTATGGGCGCGGGCCCATCGAGGAGGGCGGAATGTACGGGGCCGACTGGCCACAGGCCCAGCCGTGGATTGCCCGCTACGAGGAGCGTCTGGGGGCCATGCTGGATGCCGTGGAGGGCCGGTTCCCCGGCGGCTGCCACATCTTCCTTGCCAGTATCTACGACCCCACCGACGGCGTGGGCGATCTTCAGCACGCCGGGGCCATGCTTCCACAGTGGCCGGACTGTCTGCGCATCCTGGAGGCGTACAACACGGCCATCCGGCGCTGTGCCGCGGCGCGCGACAACGTCCATCTGGTGGACATGCGCGGCCTGTTCATGGGTCACGGTATCCACTGCAGCGAGCTGTGGCGCCCCACCTACCGCCGCGAGGACCCCACCTACTGGTACTTCGACAACCTCGAGGACCCCAACCACCGCGGATACGACGCCTTGCGGCGGGCGTTTCTGCTGGAGATGATCACAGTCGCGCGGGCCCTGGACTGGTAGCGCCGCCCTGGATACCCCGGGGCGGCACTCAACGCCGTTGGCGGGGCTGTCCGGCTTCCCACCACCGACTGTCGGTGCCGTCCCTGAGCAGACACGATTGCGGGGGCAGGGCGGCGCGTTGTGCCGGCCGCCACGGCCGACAGGGCCCGCATGGAAGCCGCAACCAGACAGGAAACCGCCGGGCGCGGGACACTGCTCCCGCGCCCGGCGGGCCGAACCTCACTTCACTTCGTAGACGTGCACGCCCCAGCCCTCGAACGCATCGCTGAGCTTGCCGTCCTCCAGCGGCACCGCGCGCTCCTCGTACAGGACCGTCGCCTGCGTCTTGCCCGCGAAAGCCGGGGAGGTGAAGCTCAGCTCGCAGGGGGTCTTCTCGCGGTTGACGGCGATAATGACGGTCCGGTCGGGAAGGCGCTTCTCCCACAGATGCACTTCCTGCTCCGGGGCCGTCTCCTCCACCCACATCCGGGGCTGGACCTGTGCTTCCAGGGCCGGCCGCAGGTCGCGGATCTGCCTGACCGTCTCCTTCAGCGCCTCCCAGGCCTCGGGGGCATGGGCCACGGTCATGAACAGGTCACTGCCCTGTCCCCACCACCACCAGGCCAGACCGCTGCTATCGTGGGCGATGGACATGAAGGCACAGGCCCGCAGTTGCTGCGGTCCCGGCTGGAACTTGTCCACATCCCCGCCCTGCGCCGGCCCCTTCTGCTTGCCATCGTAGCAGTGGACGATGGACATCAACGGCGTGCCTGGCTCCAGGACGGCCCGGTGTGCCTCGAAGTTCCGGGCGTTTTCCCCCGGGGTGCGGTAGTCCATGCTCCAGTACACGTCGTAGCTGCCTGCATATAGCGGCATCAGGTTCCGCTGTGCCACGGTGACAATCACCGGGTGCATGGGGTCGAGGGTGCTGATGACATCGTACAGGGCCCGCAACTGATCGGGAGGCACGTACTGGTGAGCCAGGTCGGGCTCGTCGAACAGGTACCAGGCCAGCAGCGCCGGGTGGCGACTGAGAGCGCCGACGCGCTCGGCCACGAATTCCTCGTCCCAGGCCCGCAGTTTCGACCGGTCGAAGCCGATGAAAGCCTGCAGCCCCAGCTCGGCGCAGGCGTCCAGATACTCCAGCGCGCTGTCGTTGGTGCCGGCACCGTCCCAGGTGTAGTTGTGCACGAAGTCGTAGCCCGCCAGCGCCATCTCGGCGAGGTCCTGGCTGCGGACGCCGTACATCCCCAGCAGGTACTGCGGCTTGCCGTCGATGGCGATGCCACCCGTGGGCAGCCAGCGCTTCTCCACCACGCCGGGGGCGTAGTTGAGGAAGATGACCCTGCTGCCGACATTGCCGGCGGCGTCGGAGGCGGAGACCCGCAGCTTGTGCAGACCGGGCGTCCAGTCCGTATCGGGCGTGTACTCCACCGCCGTGGCCGTCAGCTTCCCTGCTACCGTCCGTCCATCCAGCTCCAGCTCCACCCCGGCCACACCCACGTTGTCGCTCAGCCCCACGGAAACCGCCTGGCGCGCGGTGGTGAGATAGTGGTGATCGGGAGCGACCACCGGGTCTGAGCAGTCCTGGGTCAGCGGTGCCGTCTGGGTGAAGCTCCAGACGGCCGAGGTCGAGCCGTGGTCGGGTACCGTGACCCGCCAGTACCACTTCCCCGGGGCCACAGGCTGCTCCGGGCTGAAGGGAGACCGCAGGTCATCGTACCTTGTGGTCTCGGCGGCGGGAAACTGGGGATCGGGAGACAGCTCCACCGTCGCCGTCCCCGCCTCACCCAGTTGCCAGGCCAGCCTGGGCGTGTTGTCCGCCACCGGCTTGCCGAATAGCGGCTCGGTCAGGACCACGTGTCGCGTGACTTCGGTCATCTTGATGTCATCAAACCACCCGGTGCCCGTGGCACGCATGGACAGGAAGATGGTGGCGAAGCCCGCCTCCTTCGGGGCCCGGACCAGATCGGTACTCACCTTCTGCCAGTCGTTGGTGCCATACAGTCCGGTGGCGTAGTCCCCCGGTGCCAGCCACTTGCTGTCCTTGTCGGCCCACTCGAGGATGATGGTGACGCCGGTAGGGGACATCTCACCCAGCGAGGCGGCCTTGACGTCCTGGCTCCTGAGGAAGCCCTCCACGGAGTACAGGCGCCCGCCGATGACGGGGACGTGTTGGGTGAGGTAGATACCGGTGCGGTCGGTCTGGTCCTCGGGGATGGTGATACGGGCGGACTGCTC
>CAYRFY010000570.1:0-5524 GCA_964423635.1 uncultured Armatimonadia bacterium
GTGTTGCGGAACGGATCGGTCACCTCGTAGTAGACCACGGCGTCCACGCGTACCAGGGCGTTGTCCTTGGTGATCACGTCCTGAGGCGGCACGTCCAGCACCGTCTCGCGCATGTCCACGAGTTGCATGGTCTGGATGAAGGGGACGATAAAGACCAGGCCCGGATCGTTGGTCTTGCTGTAGCGCCCAAAGGTTGCGACCACGCCACGCTGGTGCTGGGCCACGATGTACACGCACTTGCTGATGAACACCAGCGCCAGGATGGCCAGGAATATCCCAAGCACGTACTGACCCACTGCGATCAACTCCTTGTCGGTTCGCCCGACAGTCGCCTGTCGTGGCCCTCCGCCATTGCCGACTGGTTCCGCCGGCCGTGATGCTGCCCAACACCGGGTCCCGTCCGCCGGTGGCAACAGACCACTTCCCCGGGCCGGGATGGTGCTCCCTTCCCGGCCCGTCGCCCGCACGGTTCGTTCACTACCCCAACTGCTGTACGGACAGTGTCGCTCCCTCGACGCCGAGCACTACCACCCGCGCCCCGGTCTCCACCACATCGTCCGCCCTGGCCCGCCACTCATCCCCGCCGATTCGCACCCGGCCGGTGTTGGCCGCAAGGTCGATGCGCTGCAACACCACCCCTTCTCGACCGATGACACTGTCCACATTGGATGCCGCCCCGCGACCGAGGCGGATCTTGTGCACGAAGGGCCGAGTCAGCGCCGCCAGGAGCACGGTGGCCACCGAGAACACCACCCACGGGAGCCAGACCACCGATCCCAGGACCAGCGCCACCAGGCCGGCCAGAAACGCCGCACAGGCGGCCCACAGCAGGTACATCGTCCCGGCCATCAACTCGATGATGAGCATCACCAGGCCCGCGAGGAACCACAGGTACCATGGTAGCATGCTTCAGGCACCTCCCGTCTTCTTCCACTCAAGAGTCATGTAGAATCAAGGCCGGCAAGTAGCTAGGGAATTCCCCGCCGGCATCTTCAGCGCCTGCTTTGTCCGCCCATTACGGCCGCGGCGAGGTGCCGGCGCCCTGGGCGAGGAACGGTCCGCCACGGCCGGCGAGAGGCCGGCTCCGCGCCTGCCGCAAGACGCCCCAACCGGCCTTCGGGTTCCCCTGCGGGCGAGCCCGGACACGCCCGTCCAAGGAGGCTCTCATGTCATCCATCCGCCCCCGCCTGTGGCACGGACTGCAGGCCGCCGATCTGCCCCAACGCCTCAGCGAGCCGCCCTCCCGCTATCGGCCCGTGCCCTGGCTGGCCTGGACCGGAGACCTCGACTGGCCCAACCTGCAGAGCCAACTGGCGGACATGCACGCCCGGGGGATCGAGGAGTTCTTCCTGTTTCCCATCTACGGCATGGAGCTTCCGTACATGTCCGCCCCGTACTGGCAGCGCGTGGGCCAGACCCTGGATTACTGCCGAGAGTCCCAAATGAAGTGCTGGATCTACGATGAGTACAATTGGCCCAGTGGCGTGTGCGCCGGCATGGTACTGCGCGACCATCCCGAGGCCTGCGAGCAGATCCTGTGGGTCAGGCCCGCCTCCGCCCAGGCCCAAACGCCCGCAGGCTGCGGAGAGTTGCGAACCACAGCAGACGCCGCCTGGACGATCGGGCGGGGCCGCGACATCCGCATCAATGTCAAGGGCTGCGACTGGCTCAGCGCCGTCCCCGGCTATCTCAACGTGCTCGACGCCGAGGCCTGCGGGCATTTCCTGGATTCTACCCACGAACGCTACTTGGCCCACGCTCCTCGGGACTTCGCTGAGACGCTCCCCGGCTTCTTCACCGACGAGCCCGGCTTTCAACTCCGCGTCGCTCCCCCATGGATGGGCCTGCCGTACGCCGACGGCCTGCTGGAGGACTTCCACTCCCGCTACGGCTACGATCTGCTGGACCGCCTCACCGACCTGCTGGGTCCCGTGGACGACCCGCAGGCCCAGCGCACGCGGATTCACTTCTGGCGCCTGGTGGCCGAGCGCTTCGGACAGGCCTACTCCGGCGTACAGCGTGCCTGGTGCGATCGGCACAAGGTGGCCCTGACCGGCCACTGTCTGGGCGAGGAGACCCTCAATACCCACGTGCGCATGGGCGCCGATCTGTGGGAGGTCATGAGGCACTTCACCATCCCCGGCATCGACATGCTCGCCAATGCCGACGGCTTCACCTATCCCTATGGCACCGCCTTTTACGGGGCCCTGGACCGGCGCTCCTTCCACCTCACCTGCAAGCTCGTCCACGGCATCGTGCGCCACAGCGGGGCCTTCGAGATGCTCTCCGAGGCCTACGGCGTCTGCGATTGGGGCATGAACTTGCAGCGCCAGAAGCGCGGGTTCAACTACCAGGTGGCCCTGGGGGTGACCCTGTTCAACGACAACTCCCTGGTCACCAGCATCGCCGACTTCCGCAAGTACGCCATAGCCGGAAAGCATTTCACCCAGCCGTGGTGGCAACACTACAAGAACTACGCCGACTATAACGCTCGGGTTGCCGCACTGCATGCAGAGGGCGAGCCGATATGTGACATCGCGGTACTGTACCCGCGGTCGACCGTCTGGGCTCTGGCGGACCTGCAGGCGTTGTCCGTGCCCTGGCACGACGCCGCCCCGGACCTGCCTCTGGGGGCCCTGCAGGAGCAGCTCTATGACCTCTTGGACGAGCTGATAAGGCAGCAGTGGCATTTCGACTTCATCTTCGAGCCTGTGCTGGAGCAGGCCCGGGCCGCCGATGACCGGCTCACCACCGAGCACGCCTCCTACCGCGCTGTGGTCCTTCCCTCGGCCACGCGGCTGCCCCGAGCCTGCTGGGACAAGGTGCGCGCCTTCGCCGAGGCCGGCGGGACGGTGATCCTCGCCGGCGACCCGCCGCAACGGACCGTGGACGACCTGGAGGACCTCTCGGGCGAGGTGCAGCGGCTGCTGGAGCTGCCGTCCGTCCACCACGTGGCCGGCTCCGGGGCCGCGGTGGCCGAGGCGCTGTCACAGGCCCTGCGCCGGCCGCTGACCCTGAGCGGAGACCGAGCCCGTGAGTTCATCTCCTCCCGGCGCCGCATTGCCGGCCTCGACGCCTTCTACGTGGCCAACATGGCCCGGGAGCCGGTGGACATCACGATCGACGTGAGCCTCCCCGGACAGATCACCCTCTGCGACCCGGACACCATGGTGCTCTACCGTCCGGAGGCCGAGGGCGGCTTCACCTGGCACTTCGAGCCCTGGCAGGGGTGCTTCGTATTCGTGGGGGACGGGCTGCCCGGCGATGGTCTCCCTGCCGCACCGGCCTGGCTGAGCCCTGCGGCCACGGTGGCCCTGGATGGTGACTGGGAGTTCACACCGGAGCCGGGGAACATGCTGCGCCTACAGGTGCAGGTCAAGCCCGACCCGCGGAATGAAGGGGCCGCCTGTGGCTGGCAGCGAGGGGCGGAGGACGACGGCTGGATCACCCCGGAGGATGGTCGTCTCCCCGCTCCGATCCTGCCCGGTGAATCGCCGTGGTACTGGCTGCGGGCAAGCATTCACTGCGAGCCCGGAGCCGCGCCGCACCGTCTGATCCTGGATAACCCCGACTTCCTCGAGGTCTACGTCAACGGACACAGCGCGCGCCAGGTGATGGGAGACCCCCTCTGGACCGAGGAGAACGTCCATTTCGAGGTGGGCTCGTTGCTGGAACCGGGCACCAATGCCATTCACATCCGTGCCCGGACCAGCAAGTACAACGATCCCCGCATCGCGCCCATGGAAGGGATCAGCGCGCTGCTGCAGCCCGTCGTCCTTGTCGGCGACTTCACCGTCGAGGGGCGAAACCTCAGGCCGGCGGCGAGCGCCATCTCGCCCGCGGCTCCGTGGGAGGAGCAGGGAATGCCCCACTTCGCGGGCGTCGGCGTCTACCGTCGCCAGGTGAGGCTGCCCGCGGACGTTCCCGTGCTCTTGCACCTGCCGGCCTGTGCCGATTCGGTGGAGGTCCGCTTCAACGGAGTGTCCTGTGGTGTCCGTTCGTGGTACCCGTATGTCTTTGATCTCGGCACGGAAGCCTCCGAGCGCGAGGGCGAGCTGGAGATCCGCGTCCACAACGCGCTGGGGCACCTGATCACCAGGACCTATGCCGGCCAGTCCACCCTCTACGAGCAGCGCAGCGGCCTGCAGGCGACGCCGGAGTTGCTGCTCCTGCCCATGCGTTGAGTTGCGGGGCGCGCGGGGCGCCGGTCTGCCAATCGACGATAGCGGCGCCGACGGCGGGGATAGCTCCCGGTAGCGCCGCGTCTTGCGCAGGTCTCCGCCGGTGCCCGGGCCAACCTGGAAGCGTAGCCGAGAAGGCCACATTCCCATAGGAATGTCATCGCCAGAGCGTCCGCTCCCGGCAATAGCAGCTCGAAGATACTCCTGGGATATGGCGAGATCCTTCGCTATCTCGCTGCGCGAGATGGACGCTCAGCATGACATGCTCACGCCAGGACCGGCTTTTCAGCCGGACCTCTACACCACGCACTCAGCCAGCGATGAATGGAGAACCCCATGGCCGCTATGTCGCCGCGAGAGATCGTGAGCCGCACCGTCCGCTTCCAGACCCCCGACCGCCTGCCCCGGGACTTCCCCGGCGACTTCGGATGCGATTTCGCCTGGGCGAGTATGGACCCCTCGCCGGACGCGCGACCCTCCTTTGGCACCGACGAGTGGGGCGCCGTCTGGCACAACATCGGCGTCTCGCACCTGGGCGAGGTCAAGCACTTCCCACTCCAGGACTGGAGCGAGTTTGCACAGCTCACCATTCCCGATATCCGCGACCCCGAACGCTGGAAGAGCCTGGAGGGCGCAAGAGACCGTGCCGGCGAACAGTTCCTCTTCGGCGCCGGTCTCTCCATCTACGAGCGCGTCCACTTCATCCGCGGCCTCAAGAACACCTGGACGGACATGTACACCAACCCCGATGAGCTGCAGAAGCTGCTCTCGATTCTCGTGGACATGAACCTCGTGGCCATCGAGCACTACGCGGAGGCCGGCTGCGACGGGCTGATATTCTGCGACGACTGGGGCCTGCAGGACCGCCTCATGATCCGGCCCGAGAGTTGGCGGGAGTTCTGGAGGCCCTGCTATGCCAGGATCTACGGCGCGGCCCACGACGCCGGACTGCTCACATTCCTGCATAGCTGCGGCTACATCGTGGACATCCTCGATGACCTCATCGAGGCGGGGCTGGATGTGATCCAGATGGATCAGCAGGAGAACATGGGCCTCGAGCTGCTCAGCCGGCGGTTCCGCGGCAAGGTCACCTTCTACTGCCCGGTGGACATCCAGCAGACCATGTGCCACGGAAGTCTCGACGACATCCGCGCCTATGCCCGTGAACTGGTGGCCAAACTGGGGACCATCGAGGGCGGGTTCATCCCCAAGTGGTACGGCGACCCCAAGGGGGCCGGTCACACACAGGAGGCCGTGGACGCCATGTGCTCCGAGTTTCTGAAGGTCAGTGAGGGGATGTACGGGCGGTAACGGCAGGGGAGAAGCAGGGGAGAAGCAGGGGA
>CAYRFY010000571.1:0-1392 GCA_964423635.1 uncultured Armatimonadia bacterium
GTGGGGGCGACAACTACCGCCCTGTGGCCATCTACACGCTGCACCGGATGGACCGCGAGGGCCAACACCTCCGGCCGTTGTCACCCTTCGAGAACTTCGAGTGGACGCCGTCGGTGGCGGCGGACGGCCGCATCCTCTACGCCCGCTGGGACTATGTGGACCGCGATAACATGCCGTATATGAGCCTGTGGTCCACCAATCCGGACGGGACGAACCCCCGGCTGGTCTACGGGAACTTCACCCGCAGTCCGCATTGCATCTTCGAGGCGCGGAGCATTCCGGGATCGCACAAGCTGCTGTTCACCGCTTCGGCCCATCATTCCATCTCCGGTGGTAGCATCGTCCTGCTGGACCCGGCCGCGGACACCGAGGGCCCCGGAGTGCTGACGGAGCTGACCCCGGAAGTCTGTTACCCGGAGGTGGAGGGCTGGCCGCAGACGTACTACGTTACCCCCTACCCCCTGTCGGAGGACTTCTACCTCACCGCCTGGAGCAATGTGGCGCTCAACGGCCAGGGCGGGAGCAATGCGGTGAATGCCACCGGGCTGTACCTGGCCGACAGCGCCGGGAACCTGGAGCTGATCTACCGCGACCCGGAGATCTCG
Organism: uncultured Armatimonadia bacterium; assembly: GCA_964423635.1. Taxonomy (GTDB): domain Bacteria; phylum Armatimonadota; class Zipacnadia; order Zipacnadales; family JABUFB01; genus CAYRFY01. The sequence goes on from CAYRFY010000571.1 coordinate 606, forward strand.
TCCATGTCGCCTCTGCCTTTGCGTCCGCGTGCGGTTCCTCCCCGGGTGGCTGCCGTGCAGTCTGCGGGAGCGCCGCCCGAGGGCCGTTTCGTGCTACAGAACGTGTACTCCGGACTGGAGGGAGTGCCTGCGGGAGCGGTCAAGGCGCTGCGGCTCGTGGGCGTGCCTCCCAAGACGCAGCCGCAGATGAACACTCCGCGCCTGGGAGTGACCGGCGATGACCCCGGCAAGTACGTGCTGGGCACCGTGCCTGTGGAGCGGGATGGCTCCGCCTACTTCCGCGCCCCGGCCGGAGCCGCCGTGTTCTTCCAGGCCCTCGACCAACGAGGCATGGCTCTGCAGACCATGCGTACGCTCACATATCTGCAGGACGGACAGACGCTGTCTTGTGTGGGCTGTCACGAATCGCGGGCGTCTGCTGTGGCCAACACACGGTGCACGGCCGTGAATCGGGAGCCGTCCAAGATCACCCCGGGGCCCGAAGGCTCCTGGCCCCTGGATTTCGAGGCTCTCGTGCGCCCCGTCCTGCGCCGGCACTGCGTGGGTTGCCACGCAGTCGGCAGCGGCAATGAGAAAGCGGCCGGGCTGGACCTGGCCGGCGCGGGCGCCTACGACGCCCTGGTGGGATACGGCAGCCCGAGTCTGCGCGATCAGGTCTGGGCGGCCTACCGCGCCGGGAGTTCCGACCCCCGTACCGGGGGCGCCGGGGACAGCAGGCTCTTGGAGATGCTATCGTCCGGTCACGGGAAGGTCGAGCTGTCCGCGGAGGATACCGAGCGCCTGGTGA
>CAYRFY010000571.1:1402-3859 GCA_964423635.1 uncultured Armatimonadia bacterium
ACTTACTCTCAGCTCCGGGGTTCCTTCAGCGGCGAACAGGAGAGGGAGCTTGAGGAGTTCCGAGTGCGATCGCTGCCGCTGTTGGCGCGGTGACAGGGACGAGCCGCCAGATTCGGGGGGGGCGCTGTGGTCTTCTCAGGGCCAAACGACGACAGCGGCCGCCCATTGCGGGCCGCCGCCGTCGCCGGAGTGCGTGCACACCGATGGATGGCTACTGCGTTAGCTCTAGGGCCGTATGCGGTAGGGTCTGAGCCTGAGCACTGAAGGCCACCGCCGCCTGCACCAGGACCTGAGCGGCCGCGGTCTCCAGCATCTCCTGGCTGAAGCTTGGGCCGGATAGGGTGCTGTGCGATGCGGCAACGTTCTCTCTGGCCACCGCGAGGGCCTGGCTCCTGACCTCCAGTGCCTCGCGGCGATAGTTGGAGACACGGGAGATGTCGCCGCTGACGCGGTCGAGAGCGCGCTCCACTGTTCGCACCGCGTCGGCGGCACCGTCGGTTGTGGAGAGATCGACCTCAGCGAGCCCCAGCGCATTGCTGGTTACGCTGTTGATGACGAGGCCGGGAAGCTGCTCGGTATCGGGACCGGTCTCGAAGGTGTATCCCCCGGGCTTTAGCGTCGCCACAGTGCCCAGGTCGGTCACGGCTGTGCCGGCGGTTTCGGTCAGCTCGATGGCGTCACCGTTGGGGCTTTTGAGGGTCAGGCCGTTTCCGGCATCCCACAGAGCGTGCTCGCCGCCGATGGTAACCCGGGCGACGGCATCGCGGCCGGCGGCCTCGGCCGTTCCGGGTGAGCCAAGCAGGGAGCCTCCCGGGTCCAGAACCGTGATGCTGTTGGCGGCCCCGTACTCGACGGCTTCCAGCACCAGGCGCGTGCGGGCGGCCTCGGATGTCTCGAGACGGGCCGTGACGCCGGTGACTTCGCTGCGGGCGTTGACCGCCTCCACCACGTCGCCGACCGTTGAGGCCGTGGTGAAGCTGCCGATGGGGGTGTCGTTGATAGTGACCGGGCCGGGCGCCACCGGGGCAGCGGGCCCGGGGAGGTCGGGCACGACGATCCGGGCCTTGCCCGCGGCCGCGACGACGTCGACGCCGATCGCTCCCGCCTGGAGACCGGCGGTGACGATATTGAGCCCGACCAGGCAGGCGGGCTGCGTGTTGTGGACGTCGTTGCCGATCCCACCGGTGAGCAGCTTGTGTCCGGCGTACGCGGCCATGTCCGCCACACCGTCGAGACGGTGCATCACCGCGTTCCACTCCACCTGCAGACCACGGCGAACGATGTCGGTGAGGGCGGGTGACGTGGCCTGCACGGCCAGACTCTGTGCCTCGCGAAGAGCCTTGGCGGCGTCGGATAGGCTCACTTCGGCAACCTTGGTCATGTTGGCGGCGTCGGAGATGCTCCGCTGAACCACATCCAGGTCTGACACGACCGCCCGGAGCGTCTCGGAGAGCCGGCCCTCCGGCGCGCCCTGAGCCGCCCTGTCGGCCCGCACACCTTCACTCAGCTTCACTGCGGACTTCGCGAGCTTTGCGCCGAGGCGCTCGGCGTTCCAGTGCCCGGCGACTTCCACCGGGCGGAAGCTTACGTGACTCGCCATGGGTCTCACTCCTCCTTGAGCGACCGTCCGACGCCCCGGCTCGGGCATTCCAGCGGATAGGAACGCCGTCTCGCCGGACCGTGACCCGGCCGCGGCCGCCTTCTGCCTGACGGCAGGGACGGACGGCTTCGCCGGGCATCATCCTCAGATAGACTTATGGTAAGATGCCCGTGGAACTTCAGCCCCGGGCACGCAGCGGATACCTGCGCGTTGTGGCCTGTTTACGGTCATGGCTCGGCACGCCACGTGACTGCGGGAGCCGCGGCAGGCATAGGTCGCGCCGGATGCCTTGGGGCGTGTGGGTTCAGGTCGCAGCACGTTGCTCCTCACCTCACTTCGTGGTATAGTGCGCCTGCTCGCGGGGTTGCCTGCGGGTGGCTTACAGACCGGAGGGCGCCTGGCCACCCGATCGAGGGGTCAGGCGTTGTCTTTGAAAAAGGATGGTCCACCGTGAAGATGCGCACGCTGGGGCGCACCGGCGCCCAGGTCAGCGAGGTCGGCTTTGGGGGAATCCCCATCATCCCGATGGAGAACCTCGACGAGACGGATCAGCTCATCAACCACGCGCTGGATGTGGGCATCAACTACCTCGACACCGCCGAGGCCTACCCGACCAGCGAGATGAAGATCGGGCGCGTGATGAAGGACCGTCGCGACGAGGCATTCCTGGCCACCAAGACCACGGCTCGCGACCGCGACGCCGCCATGCGACACCTGGAACAGAGCCTCGTGAACCTGCAGACCGATCGCGTCGATCTGTGGCAGTTGCACGATATCTCGACCATCGCCCTGTGGGAGCAGGTCACGGGACCGGGAGGTGCCCTGGAGGCCGCACGAGAGGCGCAGGAGCAGGGGAT
>CAYRFY010000571.1:3869-5521 GCA_964423635.1 uncultured Armatimonadia bacterium
TGAGCGGGCACAACGATGAGACGCTGCTGCGGGCCGTGAACTCCGGGGAATTCGACACGATCTTGTGTGTGTACAACCTGGCGGTGGACTCCTCGGGCGAGCAAGTGCTCCCGCGGGCGCAGGAGGCCAATATCGGCGTGGCGATCATGAAGCCCCTGTCCGGCGGCGTGTTCTTCCGCCGCGAGGAGACCTACATCCCGCCGGAGAAGGCCTGGCACTATGTACTGGCGCGGCCGGAGGTCTCCGTGGCGCTGGCGGGCACCAACTGCCTGCGTGACATCGACCAGGCCGTGGCCGCCTCGGAGAGCTACGCACCGCTCACCGAGGCCGAGGTTGCCGAGTATGTGGAGAAGGCCACCATGCTGGGCGGCGATATCTGCCGCAACTGCGGGTACTGTGTGAAGGACTGCCCGGCCGGGATCGACATCCCGCAGGTGATGCGGATCCACGATGAGGCCCGGCGCTTCGCCTACGAGTGGCCCAAGTTCCGCAGGGCCTACGCCGCCCTGGAGACGAAAGCAGACCAGTGTGTGGAGTGTCGCAAGTGCGAGGAGGCCTGCCCCTTCGATCTGCCCATCGTGGAGCGGCTGCAGAGCGTTCATAAGAGGTACAATCAGCCGGTATAGGCTGTCTGGGTGGCACCGGCGAGCACTACGGTTCACCGGCCGTCGGGGGGTTCCCGACGGCCGGTCTCGTCGCCGACGGCCGGGAGGCGACCGGCCGCCGGATGACGAACAATCCTCACACCGCACCCGTGCGGCCGACCGGCGAGTATGCCCCCTTGGAGCGTGCAGGCCTTGCCCCACCACCTGGCCCGGGAGTACCGCGACCAGTTCCCCATCTGCGACCGACTGGTGTTTCTCAACCATGCCGGGGTCGCGCCACTGCCCGCACCAACCTACGACGCACTGGTACGTACCGCCGCCGAGCAGCGGGACCGGGGCCATACGCTGCGCGCCCGGTGGGAGCAGAGGATCCACGCGACCCGTTGCCGCGCCGCGGAGCTGCTGGGGGCGCGGGCCGCGCAGGTGGCCTTCGTCAAGAACACCACCAGTGGCCTCATCATCGCCGCTGAGAGCATCCCCTGGCGGGAGGGGGAGAACGTGGTCACTTCCGCCATCGAGTTCCCGGCCAATGTCTATCCCTGGCTGCATCTGGCGCGCCGGGGAGTGGAGACGCGGATGGTGGAGCCCACACACGGCCGCATCGGCATCGACGAGATCGCGCAGTCGATGGATGACGGCACGCGCGCCGTGGCCATCAGTTGGGTGCAGTACTCCAACGGCTACCGCAGCGATCTGGGGGCCCTGGCCGAGCTTTGCCGCAGCTATGGGGCCTTCCTCGTGGTCGACGCGATCCAGGGGCTCGGGGCCGTTGAGTTCGACATGGAGGCCTCCGGCGCGGATTTCGTGGCGGCCGACGGCGACAAGTGGCTGCTCTCCACCGAGGGCTGTGGTGTCCTGTGTCTGTCCGAAAGAGCCCTGGAGCGCACGGATGCCGTGAATGTGGGCTGGCTCAGCGTGGAGGATGCGTGGGACTTTGGCAGCTATGACCTCCGTCTGCGCCCGGAGGCCGCGCGTCTGGAGGAGGGCTCGCTGAACACGCTGGGCGTCCACGCACTGGGGGCCTCGCTGAAGTTGCTTCTGCGGGTC
>CAYRFY010000572.1:0-5497 GCA_964423635.1 uncultured Armatimonadia bacterium
CGAGAGGCGGGGCCGGGGGGGTGAGGCGACGTGAATCGGCGCCTGCCCGGAACCTGCATAATCTGAGTCTCCAGCCCGACTCGGCCGATCCGCGGGATCGGTCGTCGGCCGTCTGCGCAAACCGATGCAGGCCTCGGGTGTCTGCCGTCTGCCGTGGGACACCCGCGTAGGTCGGGCTTTCCAGGCGTCGGCTGTCTGCGCAAACCGAGGCAGGTTTCGGGTATTCGCCGTACCGGGCTACAACCCGGTCACTCTCAGCCCGACATTGCGGCTCTACTCCCCATCCAAGGAGCCCCCATGCAGGCCTCCATCAGCCGCTATGCCCTGGATCGCGTGCCGCTCTCGCTCATCATCGACGATTCTACCGTACTTCTGAACCTCAACTACTTCTGGATGCGCGACCGTAATCCCGTGGATGGCCACAATCGCCGCTGGGAGGATGTGCCGGTCGTGCACCCGGAGAGCTTCACCCGACAGTGGGCCGAGCTGTGTCTCGAGCACGGGGTGCGCGGCAAGTTCAGCGTCATCCCCTGCCCGGCGGCAGTCGGCCGCATCGACCACGGCCTCCCCCTGTTCTCCCACAGCCAGCAGGACGAGTGGCTCGCCATGTGCCGCGAGCTGATCGTCCCGGCGTTCGACATCACCCCTGAGATGATCACTCACTCCCTCGTCGTGGACCCCGACACCTGCGAGCCGCTACAGCCCCGGATCTGGGAGCAGTACGAGTGGGAGACGCTTCCACAGGACGAGGGCCTCGTCACCAGGTACCTCGCGGCCGCCTGTCAGATGCTGGTCAATGTCGACCTCATCCCCACAGGGGTTACCTCCCCGGGCGGCTTCGGCGGACGGTCATTGGACCTGTACGCCAGGGCCACCGGCAACGCCCTGCGTGAGGTCACAGGCAACGCCACTCCCTTCTTCTTCAAGCGCGTCACCTCGGAGGGCACGGACGTGGACACCCCCGTGTGGTACCCCGACACCGGGCACGCCACCGCCGTGGGCGAGATCATCGCCTCCACCGGCGACCGCACGGGCTCCTGGACCGGCTACGGTGAGGCCGATGCCGACTACTACCTGACCGATGATCTCTCGGGCGGCCGCGTGGCGGAGCTGATAGCGGCGCGGCAGCCTGTGGTCTTCTGCAGCCACTGGCAGGGCTTCTACGGCATGCACGACGAGGACCGCCGGGGTTTCAGGGTGCTGCAGACCCTCCTGCGAAGACTCAAGGCCTTCGACCCCGACGGGAGCCTGACGAGATGGCGCAAGTGCAGCGAGATCACCACCTACGCCTGCGCCCGGCAGATGGCGACCATCGAGCTGCACGACCGGCAGGCAGAGCTGACGCTGCCGGTGCGAGTTCCGGAGTTGACGCTGGAGCTGAGAGAAGCGGACGTGCGGGGCGTAAGCGTCAACGGCACTCCGCTGCACCGCGTGGCAACCAAGGCGGCCTTCGAGAGCGGGACGTACCTGGTGGCGGGCGATAGGACGCTGGTGGCGTTCGATGAGATAGGGGAGAGGGCGGTGGTGGAGATCGGGCCGTAAGCCGTTCACCTCTCCCAGTCCCGCCCTGCGGGACGCCCGGGAGAGGTCGCCCCGGCCGTATCGGGGCGGGTGAGGGGGGCCCCCACCGGCTCGGCGGGTCGCGCCGCAGAGCCCGATCTACGCGTCGGCCACCGGCAAAGGCCTCCCCCGCACGCAGTAGTCGGCCACGAACAGAAGGCCTACCAGCAGGAGCGGGCCGCCGATGGCCACCAGGGCCCAGACGTTCTCCTTCCCATGCACCATCACTGCGTAGGCCACCCCGAGGGCGATGAACAGCAGCCCGCCCACAGCCGGCCAACGCCAGGCTACGAGCACGGCGATCACGACCAGCGCCGTCGGGATCATGTGCATGGCGAAGCCCAATAGCATCCGGCTCAGCGGCTCGCCTTCCTCAAACACGTCCAGGGCGAAGAGGCTGATGAAGACCGCGAAGAGAATCCCCAGCACCCGCGGGGTCCAGTGGAGTAACTGCAGCAAGCCGGCCATGCCGGTTCGTCCTTTCACCTGTCGCCGAGATGATGCGACCAGCGAGCGCAGCTATTGTGCCGACCACTCCGCGCCTATGTAAATAGTTCCGTTTCGCGAAGCGTCACACCTCCTGCGAATTCATTGAGCCCAATCCGGGACGCCCCGGACTACGGCCCGATGGGCTCTCGCCCATCACTAGATGGCGCCGCTTTGCGGCGCCGGGCGGCCCTTCGGGCCTGACGGCCTGCGAACGACCGCGGCGCCCCCTCTGGCCGCGCCTCTCCCTCTTTGTCGCCCTTTGCCCGCGGTCTCCCTCTCGAGCCGTTCTCTGTCTTCCCTCCTATGTCCGCGTCTCTGTGCTGAGCCGTTCCTCTCCTCTCGCCGTTCTCCGTGAGACTCCGTGCTCTCTGTGTCTCCGTGGTCTGCCTCGCCGTTGGTTGTCCTCTTCGCCCGCCGCGCTCCGGTGCTCCCCTCGGTGTTGCAGCGAATCGTTTGTGACGGTATACTTAGGCACGGGGCCAATAGCGGCCGCCGGTGAGGTCTGCCATGTCTGTCTACGAGCCCCGCACGTACCGCGGGCGCGTTGCGGCCGCGGGCCTGACGAGCTTCCGGATAGTGGTCGGCGAGACGGACCTCGCCATCCAGGCGGAGACGGACCTGACACAGGTGGCGCTCTCAGCGACCCGGCGTGCCCGGCGTGCCATTGAGGATGAGATCGCCGCGCGGCCCAGGTTTTTCAGCAGTCTTGTGCCTCTGGAGTCCCGCAGCGGGGCTCCCCGTCTTGTGTTGAGCATGTATGAGTCCGCACAGCGCGCCGGGACGGGGCCGATGGCCGCCGTCGCCGGCGCGGTGTCGCAGTTCGTGGGCACCGAGCTTCTCAAGCACAGCCCGCAGGTCATCGTCGAGAACGGTGGCGACCTGTTTGTTGCCACCACGCACAAACGCAAGGTGGCCGTCTACGCCGGGCGATCGCCGCTGAGTGACAAGATCGCGCTGTCGCTGCCGGCGGGCAGCAGGCTGGGTGTCTGCACCTCTTCCGGCACGGTGGGGCACTCCTACAGCACCGGGAAGGCCGATGCCGCTGTGGTGATCGCCCGGGACGCCGCCTTCGCCGATGCCATGGCCACCGCGCTGGGCAACCGGGTGAAGTCCGCCGAGGATATCGGCGCCGCCGTGGAGTGGGCCGGGGAGGTTGAGGGGGTGCTGGGCGTAATGGTGGTGCTCGGAGCGGCGATGGGTGTGTGGGGGCAGTTTCCGGTGTGCGGCGTCTGAACGGCGGCCTCTCGAGATGCGCCGAAAACCCCGCATTGGCCGGGAATGTCATTCTGAGAGCGTCCGCTCCCAGAGCGAGCAGCTCGAAGAATCTCCTGGCATTCAGTGAGATGCTTCGCTATCTCGCTGCGCGAGATTGGCGCTCAGGATAACATAGGCCGTGACAGCCGGACTCTTCGGCCGGACTTCTGGATCGGCGATCAGTCTGATCGCACTACAGGCAGCGTACCTGCCCGCCAAGGAGGGAAGCACTGATGAAGAGAACAGCCCATTGCGCACAGGTGGGGATGATGGGCATGCCTCGGCGCCGGGGGAGCCGGCGCCATGCAGCTAGCACCGAGGCTGCGTTATCATCAGTGCGCTAGGGCAAGAGACAACCCGCGCTCTGCCGCCCCCAAGAGGGGCCCCACGCAGCCTCCTCCCAGCCGTCCGCCCCGCGCACAGGGCCTGCCAGGCCCCGGCGCGACATCCCCATGGAATGGAGGCTTTTCCGTGCCCAAGACTTATGCCGAGATCAATGAGAAGATCGCCCGCGGCAAGGCCGTGGTCGTCACCGCTGAAGAGATGATCGAGATCGTGGCCGAGGATGGAGTGGCCAAAGCCGCCGACAAGGTCGATGTGGTCACCACCGGCACCTTCGGCCCCATGTGCTCTACCGGCGCCTTCCTCAATACCGGCCACACCACGCCGCGGATGAGGATGAGCCGCATCACGCTCAACGGCGTGCCCGCGTATGGGGGAATTGCGGCGGTGGACACGTACATCGGGGCCACCGAGCCCCGCGAGGACGACCCCCTGAACTCCCCTCACCCGGGCCGCTTTCTTTATGGTGGCGGACACGTGATCGAGGACCTCATCGCCGGTGAGGACATCCGCTTCACCGCCGAGTCCTATGGCACCGACTGCTATCCGCGGAAGAAGCTGGACACGTGGATCAAGCTCAAGGACCTCAATCAGGCCTACCTGTGCAATCCCCGAAACTGCTATCAGAACTACGGGGTGGCCGTCAACGCCGATGCCGAGCGAGACATCTACACATACATGGGTGTGGTCAAGAAGGACTTCGGCTCGGCGTCGTACTGCTCCGCCGGGCAGCTCAGTCCATTGCTCAATGACCCGTACTATCGCACGCTGGGGATCGGGACCCGCATCTTCCTGGCCGGGAATGTGGGCTACATACACTGGCAGGGAACTCAGCACTGCCCTACCACGGCGCGCAGGGACAACGGCGTGCCCAAGAGCGGCGCCGGCACGCTGGCGGTCACCGGCGACCTCAAGGGGATGAGCACCGAGTTCTTCCGGGGCGTCAGCCTCCTGGGCTACGGCTGCTCGGCGGCGGTGGGAATCGGCATCCCGATACCGATCCTGGATGAGGATATGGCCCGGTACACGTCGGTCAAGGACGAGGATATCGTGGCCCCGATCACCGACTACAGCCACGACTACGGGCATAACGCCGGCAGACCCTACGGCTATGTGAGTTACGCCGAGCTCAAGAGCGGGTCGATCAAGGTCAAGGGGCGCGAGGTGCCAACAAACCCGCTGTCCAGTTACCGCAAGGCGCAGGACATCGCGGCCCTGCTCAAGGACTGGATACAGGCCGGAGAGTTCTTCGTTCAGGAGCCCGTGCAACTGTTGCCCTCGGCCGACTCGGGACAGAAGTTCACGGCGCTCAAGGAGCGGCCGGTGAACGGAGGTGCGCGCTAGATGGAGACCCGCAGGATCGTACTCCGCTTCCCCAAGACCCTGGTGGACCAGCCGATCATCTCTCAGCTCGTGCGGAACTTCGACCTGGAGTTCAACATCCTGCGCGCCAGTGTCAGTGCCGAGTCCGAGGGCACCGTGGTCATGGGCCTGAGTGGCAAGAAATCGGCGCTGGACAGGGGACTTTCCTGGGCGCGGGAGCAGGGCGTGGAGGTACAGCCGCTGTCGAAGGACGTGGTGCGCGACGAGAAGCTCTGCACCGACTGCGGCGCCTGCATCAATGTCTGCCCAACGGCGGCGCTGACCATCGAGGCGGACAGCAGGCGGGTGGAGTTCAACCCCAACCGCTGCATCGCCTGCGAGCTGTGTGTGCCCGCATGCCCCTACCGGGCGATGAGAGTGGCGTTCTAGAGAGGTCCGGCCGAAAACCTCGCTTCGCCGGGAATGTCCTTCTGAGAGCGTCCGCTCCCGAAGGGAGCAGCTCGAAGAATCTCCTGGGATGTAGCGAGAT
>CAYRFY010000573.1:0-5470 GCA_964423635.1 uncultured Armatimonadia bacterium
CGGCGTGACTTCAGTGGCCTACCTTGCGGTCTTGGAAGACCGCGGGCACGGAGGCATTCGCTCAGGGTCGGGGACACCGGCGAGGGTGAGGAGCCGTTCGCCGGCTTCGGCAGGTGTCCGGCCGGTGCCGACGAACAGGTTCTGTAGCAGGCGAGTGCGCACGACGCCCGCGGCCTGCCTTCCTTTTCTCTCCAGGAGGTGAACGTAGTTGAGCTCCTCCCGGCCCAACATCCTGATCCTCATGACCGACCAGCAACGCGCCGACTGCCTTGGCTGTGCCGGACACCCGGTCCTCAAGACCCCGCACATGGACCGTCTGGCCCTGGAAGGGACCCGCTTCACCCACTGCTGTACGGCCTCCCCCATCTGCATGCCGGCCCGGGCCGGCTTCATCTCCGGCCTCTACCCACACACCCACCGCATGTGGCACAACGCCGGGCAATTGCCGGAGCACGAGGAAAGCCTCTTCCTCCGCCTGCGTGAGGCCGGCTACCGCACCTGCCATATCGGCAAGTCCCATTACTACGAGCACCGCCGCCCCCCCAACTTCCCCGCCGAAGCCCAGCACCTGCGCGACCACGAGCCCTACATGCACGCCCGGGGCTTCGACGACGTGCATGAAACCACGGGCCCGTGGGCGACGACGGCAACCGACTCGTACATGACCGACCACTGGCGGGACCTGGGCCTGCTGGAGACGTACCGGGACGACTACGAGCGGCGCCGCCGGCACCCGGGCGTGGCGACCTGGCCCAGCCCCCTGCCCGAGGATCAGTTCGCCGACAGCTACGTAGGGCGTCGGGCGACGGAGTACCTCGAAGGCTACTCGCACGATCAGCCCTTCTGCCTGTTTGTGGGTTTCGGCGGCCCCCACGAGCCCTGGGACCCTCCGGGCCGCTACGCCACCATGTACGACCCGGCGCTCTGTCCCGCCCCCATCCGCCCCAAGGGCCCCGGTCCGTGGGTGCCGCAGGACGTGGCCGATGCCTTCGTCGCAGGCACCAACCCCGGGCTCACCGACGAAACGATCGCTCGCGTCCGCGCCGCCTACTATGGGAAGATCACCCTGATCGATCGCTGGTTTGGCGAGATCCTGGAGGTCCTACAGCGTCAGGGGCGCCTGGACAACACTCTGGTGGTCTTCTGGTCCGACCACGGCGAGATGGCGGGCGAGCACGGGCGGCTGCACAAGTCCGTCTTCCACGAGTCGGCCCTGCGGGTGCCCCTGATCCTGCGCTGGCCCGGCAGGGTACCCTCCGGAGGCACACGGCAGGAGCTCGCAAGCACCGTGGACCTGCTCCCCACGATTCTGCAGGCCGCCGGGGTGGAAGCGGGTGACCGGCATCAGGGGCAGTCGCTGTGGACGCTGTTTGAGGACCGCGACGCCGAGTTCCGCACTACAGCGCTCTCCGAGGTCGCGCCCGCCCCATGGGGGCACCTGTGTGTCCGCACGCGGCACTGGAAGTACACCATGACCCGTCAGGGCCAGGGGATGATGCTCTACAACCTGGAGACCGACCCCGAGGAGCACACCAATCTCATCGGCCACCCGGAGTTCCGGGATGTGGAGACGGAGATGAGGGACCGGATGCTGGTGCTTCTGGCGAGTGTGTAACGGCAGGGGAGAAGCAGGGGAGAGGCAGGGGAGAAGCAGGGAAACGACAGGGGAAAGGCGGGGAAACGACGGGGGAGCGGCGGAGGAGCGGCGGAGGAAGGGCTCTGGGCTCAGTCGTCCAACGAGCGACAGAGCCCCTCTATGATCCTGCGAACCTCCACTACGCGGGCGTGTAGCTCTCCCGCGGGCTCGGGATCAAGCAACCTGAGATTCCGGGCGATGATTACCTGAGTCTCCAATTCATAAGTCGAGCCCAGTGACAGGTGGCAGAATCGCTTGTACTCCTTGCTGGTTCCCCGCCCATGCCCCTCCGCCAGGTTTGACGGAATCGACACGACCGCCCGCCGCATCTGACTCGTGAGACCGAACTGCTCGCCAGGCGGGAAGCCTGCCGTGGCGCTATAGACGGCTCCACAGAGTTCTACGCCCTTGCGCCAGGCCACGAGCTGCTTGAAGTCGCCCATGGGACACATCATCATTGACGCGCCCGCGGCGTTGGCGCGTATAAAAGCCTTATAGCTCGGTATAGTATATGCTCAGGATCAGGTATTCGTCGTGTTTCGCGGGCATTTCTTCCCACAACGACTGGGCCGGGTCGCGGCGACGCAACCGTCGCAGATGACGCACGCGCGGCCCCTCCATGCGACAACGGCCCTCCGCCGTTTCCCAGCCGCTCCAGCCTTTCCCCAGCCTTTCCCCAGCCTTTCCCCAGCCTCTCCCCTGCCTCTCCCCTGCCTTTCCCCAGCCTTTCCCCAGCCTTTCCCCAGCCTTTCCTTGACGCTCTTGTTCTTGCCGTGCTACCATCCCGGCCATGTCACGGGCCACCTCTGTGCCACCATCATCCCCCGATGAATCGATGGACGACCTCGCCGCCGCCGAGCTTCTGGTGCGCGGCCGCGAGGCGATCCTCCACGAGGTTAGCAAGGTCATCGTCGGGCAGGTGGAGGTGATCGAGCAATTGCTCATCGCCCTGCTCTCCGATGGCCACTGCCTGTTCGTCGGCGTTCCGGGCCTGGGCAAGACACTCCTGGTGCGCACCATCGCCCGCTGCCTGGACCTCAAGTTCTCCCGCATCCAGTTCACCCCCGACCTCATGCCCGCCGACATCACGGGCACAGATATCATCCAGGTGGATTCCGCCACCGGCGAGCGCAGCTACCGCTTCGTCCCCGGCCCGGTGTTTGCCAATATCACGCTTGCCGACGAGATCAACCGCACGCCGCCCAAGACCCAGAGCGCGCTCCTGCAGGCCATGCAGGAGCGTCAGGTCACGGCCGGGGGGGGCACCTACCCCCTGCCTTTGCCCTTCTTCGTCCTCGCCACCCAGAACCCCATCGAGCAGGAGGGCACCTATCCCCTGCCCGAGGCGCAGCTTGACCGCTTCATGCTCAGCGTGCATCTAGAGTACCCCTCCGAGGAGGAAGAGCAGCGCATCGTGGCCTCGACCACCTCGGTGGGCGAGCCGAAAGTAGACATGGCCATGACGGGGGAGCAGGTGCTGAGGCTGCAGCAGGTGGTCAGGGGTGTGGAGCTGAGCCAGGAGGCCTTAGCGTACGCGGTCTCATTGGCGCGGGCCAGCCGTCCCGGCATGCCGGGGACTCCGAAGTTCATTGATGAGTGGGTAACATGGGGCGCGGGCCCCCGCGCCTCCCAGGCCATGATCCTGGGGGCGAAAGCCCGCGCCCTGATGCACGGTAGATATGCGGCCTCACGTGACGATGTGGCCTATCTGGCCCTGCCGGTCTTGAGGCACCGCATCATCCCCAGCTTCGCCGCCGAGGCCGACGGCATCGACGCGGCCCAGATCGTGGAGCGGCTGCTTCAGACGGTACCCAAAGGGCGTTAGCAGCCCTGCCGTGGGAGACCCAACGACGGCCGCCGGCACGTGCGAAGACGCCGCCCCCCCCCCGCGCTCACGCCGGCATGGCCGGCCGCGCCACCTCTGCCCTACTCCGCCGACATCATCTGAGAGAACTGCGGCGTCGTTGCCCACCAGCGCAGCATATGGACGCGGTAGGCGGCGTACTGCGAATTGCGCGACGGCGATTCCGGGACAGGGATCTTGGCCAGTTCTCCCACATCGGAGCCCTCGAACTGGGCGAGGAACCGGTCTGCCGTGAGGGTCGCGGCTTCATCCACGGACTTGGCGGTTGTCTTGGCCAGCGCGGAGCAGGCCACGTCGATATCGCGGCAGCAGACCAGACCGGCCCTGTCGGCGGAGAGCTCGCACCGCTGCTGCCAGGCGTGGCCGAGCTTCTTGAGCCGATCCAGCTCGTCGCGCTTGATGTCCAGCTCCCAGCCGCCGAGATGGTCGCTGACGAAGTCGCGCAGCGTGCTGGCCAGGTCGCCGACCAGCCGCGCCTTGCGGTTGCAGATGATCTTGACGATCTGCATTTGGGCCAGATAGCCGGTGTAGATGTGCCCGATCTCTCGGCCGATCTGGAACAGCATCTCCTCCTCGCTCATGGCCCTGATGACCCCGGTGGGGATGGCCAGGATCGGTCCCTGATCCTTGATGATGACCGGGTGCATGCAGCGCTCGGGCACGGTGTACAGGTCGGGCGGCTTGACACCCAGACGCTTGGCGGCCAAAGTGGCGGCCTCAAACAGCGTGGGATGGAGCTTGCGGTCGGCGTGAGCACACAGCGCGAGCACGCCGTCCCAGGCGTCAATATCCGTCCACAGCTCGTGCACCATGGCGGTCATCCGCGCCACCATGGGCTCGGCTTCCCATTTGGCCAGGAACTGCCGGTCCTGCTCATACTCCCACGAGAACCCCCCGCGCTGCTCGCTCGCGGGCTCGCTGGGCGACGCCGGAACCTCCTCGGAGACGACGGCGTCGGTGGTCGGCCCTCCCTTGATGAACGGGTCCTTGCCGATCGTCCCGGGGGCGGGTTGGGCGGCCGCCGAGGTCGGGGAAGCCGTCTCCGGCGCCTCCTCGACAATGTCATCGGTCAGCGCGGTGGTGACGAAGGGATCGGCGCCGATGGCGCCGGGCGCGGGCTCGTCGTCGTACGGCTCATCCCCGACGAAGTCCTCACCGTCGAACAGGTCGTCACTGAGGGGCGCCGTGCGCTTGGCCACGAAAGGATCGGGGGCGATGCTCTGCAGCCTCTCCAGGCGTTCGGCGGTTGCCGGGTCCACCCTCCTCAGCATGTCCCAGGCTTCCTTGTTGCCATCGTCGGAGTGGATGATCTCCTCGAGCTGGCTCGCCGCCTTGCGGGGTTGGTCCATGTCCAGGTACAAGTGGGCCAGCCAGAGACGGACGTCGTGGAACTGTGGGTCCTCCTCCAACGCCAGGTGACCGAGGTCTATGGCCTTGTCCACATGCCCCCTCTGGGCCTCGTGCTGTGCCTGATGCCACTTGAACTGCGCGCTCTTGCGTTCCTGGGAAACATCGTCCATCGCCATGCTGCTGGCCCCCTTCCAGGGTACTACCACCATTCAGCGGGTGTGGATATGCTCGCCTTCGGGCGACGCCGAACGCCACCCGTGTCCTCGCACGGTAGAGCGATTCTGGTGCGAAGGTGCCGCGCACGCCGCCTATCCACGTGTCTTCGGCACCCGGAGCTTGCTATGTGATTCGCCCAAGCGCTGCATTCTCCTGCTACCCGCCACACAACTGCTTCCGGTTTTTGCGGCCATCGCGAGGCGCGTCGGTCGGCGCCGGGACCCTCACGAGGCGGATCAGGGCGGCGAGCCCGCAGCTCGATGGGCAACACGAAACCACGCCGGCCTGGAGGTCCGCCCGAGAAGCCCGCCTTCGCCAAGAGTGTCATTCTGAGAGCGTCCGCTCCCGGAGGGAGCAGCTCGAAGAATCCCCTGGCATTCAACGGGATTCTTCGCCCAAGCGTC
>CAYRFY010000574.1:0-5468 GCA_964423635.1 uncultured Armatimonadia bacterium
ATGAAGCTGATCTGCATGCAGTGTTCATCCTTCCAGCCAGGTGGTGCCCGGCGGCGCCAGGACCGGGGGTGATGAGGGCCGGGGCACGGTACGAGAGCGGCGCCCGGGCCTGTGTCACAATGCCCGCCCGGCACTCGTGCCCGGTGCGCCGGGAACGCCGTGCGCTGACTTCCCTATTCGCCACGCGGGGGACAATTTCCTCCGGACTGAGGCCGGACTGGACCGCCCGCACCGGCGGAAGCGCACGGGGGCCCGGCGGTCGGTACCGCTCAAAGCTGTCGCCGCGTCGCAGCGGTTTTGGTACACTACCCGTACCGGCCAGTGCTGCTCCGGATACCAGGAGGCAACGAAGATGCCACAGGGAACCGACCAGAGCCTCATCGACAAGTGCGCCGAGTACCTGAGGACCAGCTATGGCGAGGAACTGCTCAAGTGCACGGTCCTGCAAGACAGCGTGGAGGACGGAGAAGGCAGGCTGCTGACGGAGTGCGTGGTCCGCGTGGGCGGCAGCACCTCGCGCTGGCAGAAGACCTTCACCTTCGAGGAGGGTGACGTCGTCCACATGTCCTGGAAGCATCTGGGGTAGGCGGCGGGCCGGGCCGCGGTCGGCCCCACAGTTGAGTGCCTCAGGCCGCCCGAGAACCCGGGATCATTTTGTGGTGAAAGACGGTTGCCTTGGGCGCTGTGGGAGAAGGGCATTGGGCCACACATGCCGAATTGCCCCGGCACGGAGGGAGGCCACAACAACATGGCAAATCGAAAGTACGCTTTCCTGGCAAGTCTGGGCTTCGGCGGCATGGAGATCGGGCAGGTTGCCGACATCCTGGCCGAACTGGGGTACGATGGGGTCGAGCTGACCCTGGGGCACTTCAACCCGCAGGCCATGTCCCCGGAGCAGTTGTCGAAGGTCACCGCGACGGTGCGCGCCGCGGGGCTGGAGGTCTCGGAGATCGTGGTTCAGCAGGACCTGGTCCGGCGCGACCCGGCGCAGTTGGAGAGCACCTGCGCGTTGATCGCGGACTGCATCCGCGCCGCCGCGGATAACGGTGTGCCCGCACTGAACCTGTTCACCGGCCCGCCGCCCTGGGATCCCGGGGCGCCGCAACTGGGGCGCGATATCTCCCACGGCGAGGCCTGGGAGCTGGTGACAAAGGCCTTCAAGCAACTGCTGCCGATTGCCGAGGACAGGAGCGTATACCTGGCCGTGGAGGCCGTCTGGGGCATGCTGGCCCGGGACTACTACACCCTACAGGAGCTATTCCGGCAGGTAGATTCCCCCTACCTGGCCGTGAACATGGACCCCTCGCACTTCGCCCTGTACCGCAACGATGTGCCCTGGTCCGTTCGGCAACTGGGGGACAAGATCGTCCACGTACACCTCAAGGACGCTATCGGACTGGACACTCGGCAGCCGGACGACTTCATCTTCCCCTTGCTCGGAGAGGGCATGATCGACTGGCCGGCGTTCTTCGGCGCTCTGGACGACATCGGCTACGAGGGCTACTGCTCGGTGGAGTTTGAGTCCTTCACATACTACCGCACCGTTCTAAAGGAGGATGTGAAGGCCGCCGCCGCGTTGAGCATGGAGCAGATCAAGGCCCTGACGCGGTAGGGGAGCCAGGTACACCCGTACGCAGCACGGCGGGTCCGGTCGCCGGCCGGCCTTGCCTGGGCAGGTTCGTCACGATGAGACTCACGGGGCTTTACAGTGAAGGCAGGGGCCGCATCAGGGGTGTAGAGGCGCGGTTGGGCGAGCTCCTTGGACAGGCCATTCAGTGGGCGATCGATATCGACCCGGCCGAGGTCCGCGGCACGTTACTGCGCCTGGAGCGGGCCAGGCCGGGGCTCAGCGGCAAGAAGCTGGCGCAGGTGGTCATCGAGCACGCGCGGCGGCGCACGGCCGCCGTCGGGGTGAGCACCGGCCTTCCCGGCAATCTCCTGCTCTCCTCGGGTGTGGCGATGGCCGAGGCCGCCGTGGTACTGCGGAGCCAGGCGATGATGGTGGCCCAGATCGGCGAATGCCTGCGCCCGGGGTTTCTCAACCGGCCGGAGGCGCGGTTCGAGTTGCTTGTGCCGCTGATGGGAGCCGGTCCGGCGGCAGACGCCCTCAGGCAGCATGGGGTTGCCTGCAAGCCGCAGGAGCTCACCTACGAAGCGGCCAGACGCCATCTGCGGAACGGACGCGGCAGGGCGCTGAGCCACTGGCTGGTGCGGGGATATGCGCGCTATCTGGCCCGCAAGACCGGCCTCACCAAGTTGGTGCCCGTCATCGGTGGGGTGCTGGGCGGCGGCTGGAACTACGCCGAGACGTGGGCCACCGGCCACAGGGCGCTGGAGTACTTCGGCGCCCAGCACCCCGGCGGGGGCATCGCGCAGGGCGATTGACCGATACTACTGCCGCTCCACGGCGCGAGCGCTTTGGTCCGGCGGAGGGGACCGCCGCCCAGTCCTGCTGTGAGGTGAGGCTTCAGACCAAGTACATGCCGCCACGGCAAGCGCTTCGCCGTGGCGGCATGGGTGTCTGCTTCACTTCGGTCCGGCCGGGAGGCTTTACGGCACCGTCCAGCAGCGCTCACGATCCGGCGAGGTGGTCATCTTCCCGTACACATCCGTGGACTTGCCCCACTTCACGTGTCCATCGGCATAGCCGAAATTGCAGCCGCCATTATGCCGGGCGTGGTCCGGGTTCCTCTCCTGGGCCACGGTGCACTTGTTGGGGCTGGAGCTCCACGATCCCGGAGCGTCGGGGAAAGTCATGCGCCAAGTCTCCCCCATTCCGTGACAGGAGTCCGCCAGGACGATGAGCTCGGAGGGGTAACGGATGACGCCCTGCGACAGCCCGCCGGCGCGGTACTGCACATTCGGGTTCATGCCGTACATCCAACTGGGCGACTTCCAGAAGTGCGTATTGTGGTAGTGACCGGTGGCGTAGTCGACATTCGAACCACCCACGCTGGGGCAGTAATACAGCTCGACGTTCTTGACGTAGGGGTAGACCGCGGCCCACCAGGCATTGCTCTCCGGGTGCGCATCGCCTTCACCCGTGGTCCAGTAGATGAACTTCTCATCATAGTCCTGGGTGTACATCATGTGCCCCAGCATGAGCTGCTTGAGGTTGGACGAGCAGCTTGCCTGTCGCGCCTTCTCCCGAGCCCTCGCGAACACCGGGAAGAGTATCGCCGCCAGAATGGCGATGATGGCGATCACGACCAACAGCTCAATCAGTGTGAAGCCACGTCGCATGCTATCGTCTCCTTTCTACACTGCCGGCACGCCGCGCAGGCGGTCCGGCCCGTCTGTACGTATGCGTTATATTCGCCTTGTCCCGGACAATACCTGCCTACGCAAAAAGCCCGGCGGTTTGGCGTCCCGGGCCCGATGAGCACGCCCCGCGGGCCGGGAAGGCCCCGGGGAGCAGACGGCCGGGGCAGCGCGAGCAGGTGAGGGAGACGGGGGCCGGTGGTGATGACCTATGCCTCGCCACCGTTGGAGTGCGGGACCCTGGACTTCCGCCGATCAAGCCGTCGGGTTGCGAGAGTTCGAGCGGCCCCAAAAAACGCCCCGGATGGCGCGGTACAGGCCCGCTCCCTACAGGCCTGCGCCGCGTCAGTCCACGGCGTACTTGAGCTCCTCCAGCTCCCGCTGCAGGCTCCCGTCCTCTATTCCCTTCACGTACTGTGCAGGCAGCAGTGAGCGGGAGGTGCATGCCAATACCGCCTGCAGTTCCATGAACCGGATCTGGTCCGCATTGGCCGTGGCAGGTGGGATGTAATCGTCCACGGCGAACTTGAGATCGTCCTGGATGACCGTGTCTCTGCCGTCGAAGACGCTGTGGCGCTGGGCGACGCGGATGATCTCCTTGAGGTCCGCCCCTGAAAAACCCCTCGTCCGGCAGACGGCATCGCCGAAATCCTCGATCTCATGCTGCACGCGCATGGTTCGCAGGGACACCTTGAGGATCGCTTCGCGGGCGGCGTCATCCGGCAGCAGGAAGGGCAGCTTCAGATCGAAGCGACCGGCCCGGAGGGTTGAGGGGTCGATGAGATCGGGGCGATTGGTGGCGGCGCCGAAGAGGATCTTGCCCTGATGGCTCTCATCGCTGAGGAAGTTGTTGAACATCCCGAACACGCGGCGCGAGACCCCGCTGTCCGAGTCGCTGGTGACGCGCCGGCCGTAGGACTGGTCGAACTCGTCGATGAAGACGAAGGCCGGCGAGAGGGCCTCCAGATGGTAGAAGAGCTTCTCCAAATTGGCCTCGGTAGACCCTACGTACTTGCTGAAGATGTTCTTAAGCTGGATGAACGGGATGCCGCAGTCGTGGGCGAAGCACTCCATGCAGAAGGTCTTGCCGCAGCCCGGGGGTCCGGTGAGGAGGATGCCTTTGGGGACCACGGCGGTCTTGCCCGTGCGGAGGGCCTCGGCGGTGCGCAGGAGGATATCCTTCTGCTGGTCCACACCGGCCAGGGCCTCGAGCCCGACGCTGGGGTTGGCGAACGCCACCAGGTCGCCGATCTCCGTCTCGATGGCGCGGCGCTTCCACTCCCCGGTGAGCTTGAAAGTCACGGGTAGCTTCTGCCGTCCCGCTCCGCGCAGGAGCGAGCCGATTTGCCCACGGGACAGGCCGTTGGTGATGTCGGCCAGCACCTGCGGCGTCATCTCTAGCTGGGGCGTGGTATCGCCGAGGCTGTCCAGCTCCGAGCTGATGAAGTCGGCCCTCTCATTGGCGTTTGGCATGGGGATCTCGATGACCTCGGTGCG
The DNA here is from genome assembly GCA_964423635.1 of uncultured Armatimonadia bacterium. GTDB lineage: Bacteria > Armatimonadota > Zipacnadia > Zipacnadales > JABUFB01 > CAYRFY01. Next base: position 4,759 of record CAYRFY010000574.1, read on the forward strand.
GGAGCTTCGCACGTAGAGGTCTTCGGAAACGTCGGCGATGGACTGTGCCAGGAGGAAGACGAAGCTATTGCGCCGCAGCAGGCGCGGATCGTCGGACCAGCCGCGGATCAGGGCCAGGGTCCGGCGCTCATCGAAGCTGAGGAACCGCATCTCCTCCCGGGGCGCGATCTTGTCCACCAGATCGACGATGAGGGCGACATTGTCGCGAGTGAAGAGAAACTCCTGCAGCACCGGCACGGCCGCCGCCGGGCGCAGCAGGTCGTCGTCCGTGGGGGGCTTCTCCGCCCGCTTACGGTACACCGCCAGGAAGGCCCGGAACTCGCTCTCATCATCCGGGTGAGGGAAGGTGAAGCCCGAGCCGATGTCATAGACAACGGTGACCTTGTCGCCACAGAAGACGTGGTGCAGATAGGTGGGCAGGGGCAGGTAACGCCCGGCATATGGAAACCGGTCGCGGATGCCGTGAAGGAGAAACAGCGATGCCGTGGCGGAGGTGTAGCTGTCGCGGATGCGTTGGGCCCATGCGGGCAGTGCGTTCTGCTGGAGCTCTTCGGACATGGGGGGTCAACTCACGAGATGCGTTCGCGCCCCGGTGTGCCCGCAAGCGCCTCGACGCCCTGTGCCGCGATCTCGGCACAGGGCGTCGAGTGGTCGCCCGGTACAGAAAGGGGCGCGTTGGTAGCTACTGGTCCTGGGTCTCGGTGGGTCTC
>CAYRFY010000575.1:0-5453 GCA_964423635.1 uncultured Armatimonadia bacterium
CCGAAGAGCTCCTTGCACAGATCACCGAGTTGCTTGCCCGGGAGCGGGCGGCCGGGGGCGTGCTGGATATCGCCACCGATGAGGTGACCACCGTCGCCGCCTTCGAGCCCGGGTACATCGACGCCGAGCGCGAGCTCATCGTCGGCCTGCAGACGGACAAGCCTCTGAAGCGGGCGGTGAACCCCTTCGGGGGGATGCGGATGGCCAAGCAGGCCTGCGAGGCCTACGGCTACCGGCTCGGCGAACGGGTGGAGGAGGCCTTCCGGTTCCGTACCACCCACAATGACGGGGTGTTCCGTGTCTACACCGCGGCGATGAAGGACGCCCGACGCTGCGGCGTCATCACCGGCCTGCCCGACGCCTACGGCCGTGGCCGGATCATCGGCGACTACCGGCGCGTGGCCTTGTACGGTGTGGACCGACTGATTGCCCGGAAGCAGGAGGACACCGCGCGTCTTTCCCGGCAGCCGCTGACCGAGAGCGTGATTCGCAAGCTCGAGGAGCTGCACGTACAGGTGCATGCGCTGGAGGCACTCAAGCAGATGGCCGCGGGCTACGGCCACGACATCAGCGGCCCCGCCACCAACGCCAAAGAGGCCGTGCAGTGGCTGTACTTCGCCTACCTCGGCGCTTTGAAGGAAGCAAATGGGGCGGCCATGTCTCTCGGGCGTGTCAGCACTTTCTTGGACATCTACATCGAGCGGGACATGGCCGAGGGCGTGCTGGACGAGAGCGGGGCCCAGGAATTGGTGGACGATCTCGTACTCAAGCTCCGCATCGCCCGGCAGTTGCGCACTCCCGAATACGACGAGCTCTTCGCCGGCGACCCGCTGTGGATCACCGAGGCCATCGGCGGCATGGGGCAGGACGGCCGCACGTTGGTGACGCGGACCTCCTTCAGGTTCCTGCATACGCTGACCAATCTCGGCCCCGCCCCGGAGCCAAACATGACCGTCCTGTGGGCCGAGGCACTTCCGGAGCCCTTCAAGCGCTACTGCGCCAAGCTCTCCGTGGCGACGGACGCCATCCAGTACGAAAACGATGACCTGATGCGCCGGGATTACGGTGATGACTACAGCATCGCCTGCTGTGTCTCGGCCATGCGGGTGGGCAAGGAGATGCAGTTCTTCGGCGCGCGCTGCAATCTCCCCAAGGCGCTACTGATGGCGCTCAACGGCGGGCGCGACGAGATCTCCGGCGCCCAGGTGGGGCCCCGGACAGACCCGATCAAGGGCCCCTTCCTCGACTACGAGGAGGTCATGCGCCGCTTCGACGAGTTCCTGGAGTGGCTTTGCGAGCTGTACGTCAACACGATGAATGTCATCCACTTCATGCACGACAAGTACGCCTACGAGAGTCTGCAGATGAGTCTGCACGAGACCCAGGTCAGGAGGTACATGGCCTTCGGTATCGCAGGGCTCTCGGTGGTGGCGGACTCACTGAGCGCCATCGCCCACGCCCGGGTGGGTGTGGTCCGGGATGACAGGGGCCTCATCACGGACTTCTACTCCAACCGCGATTTCCCGGCCTTCGGCAATGACGACGACCGCGCCGACTCAATTGCCGTGGATGTGGTGCAGAGGTTCCTGGCCAAGCTCAAGAAGCACGCCACCTACCGCGGAGCGGAGCCGACGCTGTCGATTCTGACCATCACCTCCAATGTGGTCTACGGCAAGAAGACCGGGAGCACACCGGACGGCCGTCACATCGGCGAGCCCTTCGCTCCGGGCGCCAATCCCATGCACAATAGGGACGAGCACGGTGCCCTGGCGTCGCTCAACTCGGTGGCCAAGATCCCCTATGCGTGCTGCCGCGACGGCATCTCCTGCACCGTGACGATGCCGCCGAACACGCTGGGCAGCAGCGAGGAGGCCCGCGTGGACAACCTCGTCGGCGTGCTGGACGGCTACTTCTCTCAGAAGGCGCACCATCTGAATGTCAACGTGCTTTCCCAGGAGCAGTTGCGCGCCGCCATGGAGCATCCGGAGCTGTATCCCAATCTCACCGTGCGTGTGTCGGGCTATGCGGTGAACTTCCACCGCCTGAGCCGGGAGCAGCAGGAAGAGGTCATCTCGCGCACATTCCATGGTCGACTGTGAGGGGATGCCGGTGATCGGGAAGGTTCATTCGGTGGAGTCGATGGGCGCCGTGGACGGGCCGGGCCTGCGCTGCGTGGTCTTCCTCCAGGGCTGCCCCATGCGCTGCCGGTACTGCCATAACCCGGACATGTGGGACCCCGGCCTGGGCCACGAGATGGACAGCGCCGAAGTGGTGCGCCGTGTGCTGAGGCTCAGGCCGTACTTCCGTAGCACCGGCGGACTCACGCTCTCCGGCGGCGAGCCCCTGATGCAGGCGCCCTTTGCACTGGAGATCCTCCGCGGCTGCAAGCAGGCGGGCATCCACACCGCCCTGGACACCTGCGGCTTCTATCTAGACGCCGCTGTGGAGGAATGCCTGCGGCACACCGACCTGGTGCTTCTGGATGTCAAGCACTCCGACCCGGACCGTCACAAGGCCCTCACGGGCCACCACATGGACAGGGTCCTGCGCTTCATCGAGGTCCTCAAGCAGACGGGCACGGCGGTGTGGGTCCGCCATGTGGTGGTGCCGGGCTGGACCGACCGCGAGGAGAACCTGAGGGTCCTGCTTGAGATGGTTGCAGACCTCCCGGGCCTTCAGAGGGTGGAGCTCTTGCCCTATCACAGCATGGCCCGGGACAAGTGGGAGGCCCTGGGGGTGCCGTACCCGCTGGGAGAGGTGGAGCCCCCGGAGGATGAACTGATGGCGCGGCTGCGGGCCGTGGTTGCGGCCACCATCCCGGCACGCGGCTGACCCGTTGTGCACCGCCCGCCCTCGCCCGCCTCTACTCCCCGGTCGCCACGGCGCCCACACCCCTCAGACGCATGTGCAGGGTGTACACCGCCGTCCGGGCGGTGATCAATAGCGTTCTACGGTCCGGGCCGCCGAAGCACAGGTTCGTCGGGCGCTGCGGCACCTCGATGGCGCCGATCTGCTCCCCTCCCGGACTGAAGACCAGCACTCCCGCGCCGGTGAGATACAGGTTCCCCTCCTCGTCGAGAGTCATGCCGTCGGAGCCGCTTTCGCAAAACAGCGCCTTATCCGCCAAGGTTCCATCCGGCCGGATGCTGTAGCGATAGGTCTTGTTGTCCCCGTGGTCGGCGACGTAGAGCAGCTTGCCGTCCGGGGTCCCGATGACGCCGTTGGGACGGACGAGGTCGTCGATGACGCGCACCGGCGTCTCGCGGTCCGGCGGGACATAGTATACGTGCTCCCCGTCCTGAACAACCTCGCGGCCGTAGACCGGATCGGTGAAGTAGACACCCCCCGCCGCGTCGATCCACAGGTCATTGGGGCTATTGAACCGTCGACCCTCATACTCCGCGGCGATGACCCCGATGCCGCCGGCCGGGTCGATGCCAATCACGCGGCCCTTAGAGCCCTCGCAGGCCAGCAGATTGCCTCCCCTGGTGAACATCAGCCCATTGGCCCCGCCGGTGGGCTCGAAGAACACCGATACGGTCCCATCCGGAGACCAGCGGTGGATGCGGTTATTCGGGATGTCGGTGAAGTAGACGTCTCCGTTGGCGGCCACCGCCGGGCCTTCGGTGAACTTGTACTCTCCCGGCAGCGGCACAAGCTCTGCGCCTTCAGCGACGAGGTCGGAGATGGTCGCCGGCGCCTGCGCGCAGGCAAGAAACGCCAGACAGAGGAGGAGCGGGACGAGCAGTCTGGTGGTCATGGCCGAGGGCTCCTTGAGGCAGAGTGAACACCGCGCTACAACCGACACCAATAGCTTCGCCACGGGTCCCGCAGGGGCCTACTTGCCGCCCGTCACGTTCCGCTGCGCCCCTGCACAGATGGCCTCTTGCCCCACCTTTCTGTGTGATCCGGGCCTCAGTCGTTGCGCCCGGGATCGGCTCCGGGTTTCCCCTCGGCGCCCCTTTAGCCCCACGCCCCCTTTGTGCTACAATGCCCTTACCGTTATGGTGTTAGCGACGGCGCCTTGCCCTGCCGGGCCGGGCCCGTCATCTCTTTATAGATTGCGCCCTAAGGAGCGATGGCTGATGGCTGAGAAATGCGTCTTGGCGTACTCCGGTGGTCTGGACACCTCCGTGGCGATTCGCTGGATCGCCGAGAAGTACAATGTCGATGTGATCGCGATCGCCGTGGATGTGGGCGAGGAGCGCGACTACGAGGGCATCCGGGTCAAGGGCGAGAAGGTCGGGGCCGTCAAGTCGGTGGTGGCGGACAAGAAGGACGAGTTCTTCTCCGACTTCATCACCCGGGCCATCGCCGCGAACCTGATGTATGAGCACAAGTACCCCGCCTTCACCGCTCTCGCCCGGCCGCTTCTGGCCAAGGCGCAGGTGGATCTGGCCCGTCAGGAGGGCGCGACGCTCCTGGCCCACGGCTGCACCGGCAAGGGCAACGACCAGGTGCGCTTCGAGGTCACCTACGCCGCCCTGGCTCCGGAGATGCGCTGCATCGCCCCGGCCCGGGAGTGGGGCATGACCCGCGAGCAGGAGATCGACTACGCGGCGCAGCACGGTATCCCGGTTCCGGTGGGCAAGGAGAGCCCGTACTCCACCGACACCAACCTGTGGGGCCGGTCCATCGAGTGCGGAATCATCGAGGACCCGTCCAAGGAGGCGCCTGCCGACGCGTGGGAGTGGACGGTGAATCCCGCCGACGCCCCGGACGAGCCGGCGTATGTGAAGATCACCTTCGAGGCCGGTGTCCCGGTGGCGCTGGATGGGCAGAGGATGGCGGGCGCGGCCCTGGTGGGCAAGCTCAATGCCCTGGCCGGCTCCCACGGTGTGGGCCGGGTCAACATGATCGAGAATCGCCTGGTGGGCATCAAGTCGCGCGAGCTTTACGAGACGCCCGCGGCCACCGTGCTGCTGGCGGCCCACCGCGATCTGGAGAGCCTCACCCTCGACCGCGAGACCTACCACTTCAAGCCCTACCTGGAATTGCGCTGGGCCGAGCTGGTCTATTACGGCCTGTGGTACACCCCGCTGCGCGAGGCCATCGACGGGTTCATGGCCGAGACCCAGAAGCGCGTGAACGGCGATGTGACGGTGAAGCTCTTCAAGGGCACGGCGGAGGCGGTCATGCGGGAGTCTGAGGATTCGCTTTACGACTACAGCCTGGCTACGTACGACGCGGCGGACAAGTTCGACCAGTCCGCTTCCGAGGGGTTCATCAAGATCTGGGGCCTGCCGGCCAAGGTCTCGGCGGCCGTGGATCGGAAGCGGAAGTAGAGGGCGCGGTTGCTGCCGTGGGGCGGCGGCCCCCGGCATCGGCTGGGTGGACCTTCCCCTCACCCGGTCGTCAGGCCCTGTGCGGCGGGGCCTGACGACCGACCTCTCCCGGTGGGCTGGCACGGGCACACACTTGACACCGCGGCCATTGTAGGCTACGGTGGGGGC
>CAYRFY010000576.1:0-5430 GCA_964423635.1 uncultured Armatimonadia bacterium
CTTCGGGCCCGCCCCCTCTCGGCGTCTCTCCGAGCCGCTTGTACTCCGCGATACGACTGCGGAGACGGGAGGAGGGGGGGACGGCGGGAACGGCCGTGGCGCGCGGTTCTTGCCGCGGAACGGCCTACGGCGCCTGCCGTTCCCGGGAGCGCGGGCGTCTCGCCCGCATTGCCGTTCGCCGTTGACGCTGTACCTGGAGGGGCCAAAGGCGGGAACGGCCGTGGCGCGTGGCGCGTGGTTTGTGGCGGGGGACGGTCGACGGACGGACGGCCCGACGGGCTGAAGCCCGTCGCTAGGCGACGCCGCTGCGCGGCATCAACGGTCCTCCGGACCGCACGGCCAACGGCCAACGGCCAACGGCCAACGGCCAACGGCCGTGGCGCGTGGCGCGTGGCGGGGGACGGTCGACGGACGGACGGCCCGACGGGCTGAAGCCCGTCGCTAGGCGACGCCGCTGCGCGGCATCAACGGTCCTCCGGACCGCACGGCCAACGGCCAACGGCCGTGGCGCGTGGCGCGCGGTTCGTGGCGCGGAACGGCCTACGGCGCCCGCCGTTCCCGGGAGCGCGGGCCTTTCGCCCGCATTGCCGTTCGCCGTTGACGCTGTACCTGGAGGGGGCAAAGGCGGGAGCGGCCGTGGCGCGTGGTTCGTGAGGCCTAACGGCCTACGGCGCCTCACCCCCGGCCCCTTGTCCCGCCCTGCGGGAGCCAGAAGAGGGGTGAACGGCGACGGCCACACCCGTGCGCCTAGTCCGAGGGATTGCCGCTCATGTTCTCGCCCTTGTCCTTGACCGCCTTGGCGTGGCCGTCGAAATAGGCCGTGTTGGCCAGACCGTTGTGGCGATAGGCAACGTAGAGGGCGAAATCCGCGGGAAAGGAGTTGCCCTCGGAGTACGCGTCCCACAACATGGGACACTCCGACGGCTTGTGCACCTGCCCCAGCGCGAGTGGGGGCGCCGTCACGCCCACGCTGGGCACGACGAAGGTCATCACCAGCGTATTGCAGCTATAGCTGATGTCCTCCTCGCTGGAGATGGCCGAGGTCTCCACCGAGCCCTGCTTGTCGCTGGGACAGGTCCAGATCTGCTGGTTTCGCACGTAGGGCGATAGCAGTTGGGACATGACAAGGACGCCGCCGGGGACCTCGATCGCCGCCGGGGGCGTGCATTCGTCGTTATCCTCGGCGTACATCAGCGTCGCCATGGCGATCTGCTTGACATTGGAGAGACAACTGGACTGCCGGGCCTTCTCCCGCGCCCGAGCGAACACGGGGAACAGGATGGCAGCGAGAATGGCGATGATCGCGATCACGACCAGTAGTTCGATAAGCGTGAAGCCTTTTCTCAAGATACTCAGTACCTCCGGGTCATAGTTGCACCAGAGCATAGTAGACACGTGAGGGCCGATGCCGGTTCCGCGGATCCCGGTATTGCTATCCCCCGGCGGGTGTGGCACTATGGGCCGGTCGTCGCCACCGGCCCCAACGGAACGGTGATCCACACCTGGAGAGACGCCCTGCAGTCATGACGCTGCCCCCGTGAAGACACTCATCCTCGTCGCCATCATGTTCCTGGGCTCCGCGATCCAGGGAGCCACCGGATTCGGTTTTGGGCTGTTCGCGGTGGCCGCCAAGTCGCTCTTTGAGTCCCTGACGGTCACCACGCCGCTGCTGGCCGTGCTCAACGTCCCGGTCACCATCTACGTATTCTGGAAGCTGCGGCACTCGGTGGTCTGGTCGCGGCTTTGGGTCATCATCGCCGCCACCCTGGTGGGCATCCCCATCGGGGTGTTTGTGCTGGTCAATTGGCCCCAGGCGCTGCTGATGAGAGTGCTCGGGGTGGTCCTGATCCTGGCGGGCCTGCGGTCGGCGGTGGCCACGCGGAATGGGAACGGACCGCGAGAGGAAGCATGCCCCCAAAGGCGCTGGCCCAACGTGGTTCTGCAGCTCCTGGTGGGCCTGGCGGTCGGCGCCCTTGGAGGCGCGTTCAACACCGGCGGCCCACCGATCATCGCCTATATGTACTGCCAGCCGTGGTCGAAGGAGGAGCGCACCGCCGGCCTGCAGGCGGTGTTCGTCATCAACCTGGCCATGCGCATCGTCACCATGTCCTTCGCCGGGCTGTACAGCGTCCCGCTGCTCACGACGGCGGCGATCTGTCTGCCCGGGGCCGTGCTGGGGATGTTCGTGGGCCATGCCCTGTTTCGGCGCGTCCCGGCTCGGGGTCTGGAGCTGTTCGTCGTCGTCTTCCTGCTGGCCATCGGTCTGAAACTCATCATCTTCCCCGGCGGGTAACGGCAAACCGCACGGCCGGCGAGCAGCATGTCTCCACCGCGCCTCCCGGCGCTTCCGCACGGCATTTCCACATCCGGAGGGTACCACTATGACGGCTCCCGTTCTTGCCGCCCTCCTTGGAGCACTCACCCCCCAGCCGCAGCAGCTCACTCTCGAGGACGGATGGTTCAGACTGTCCGGTGAAGTCAGGGCTCTACAGGTCCCGGCCGGGGCCGACTTCGACGGCTGCGCCGAGGTCCTTCAGCAGGCCCTGCGAGCCGCGGGCGTCGCGGTACACCTATCCCGCGACGCCGAGGCCGACGGCTTCTGCCTGGGAGCGGGAGCGCCACTTGAGCCACTACCCGAGGGAGACTTGGCGCAGCAGGGCTATGTGCTGGCCATCTGCTCCCGGGGGATCTCGGCCCGGGGCGGCTCGCCCGCCGGGCTGCTGCACGCGGCGCAGACGCTGGCCCAACTGCTGCGTCTGCACGCCGAGAACGGCAGCATGCCCTGTCTGAGCATTGTGGACTACCCGCAGTTCGAATTGCGGGGCATCTACGTCGAGGGCGGCCAGGAACGGTTCGGCCGCATCGTCGAGGCCGACTACCTGTGCGAGCAGATCCGTCGGCTGTCTCAGTTCAAGATGAACGCGCTGTGCATCGAGTGCTACAACCTGTTCCCCTTCGCTTCCTTCCCGGACTGCGCCGACGAGGGCACGCTCAGCTTCGACGAATGCCGCCGCATCATCGCCGAGGCCGACAAGTACCACGTCATCCTCATCCCTTCGCTGCAGACCCTGGCCCAGGCCGGGGAGCTGTTCTGGACGTCGGAAGCGGGGATCCCGTACCGCGAGGTCACCGCCCCCGGCCTCGTCTGCCCCTCGAACCCCAAGGTCTACCCGGTGATCGAGGGGCTGTACCGCGACTTGCTCACATGGTTTGACAAAGCTCCGCTCATCGGCGTGGGCTGCAGCGAGATCGAGATGCAGTGGCAAGAGCGATACTGTCCGGCCTGCCGGGCGCGGATCGAGGGTGGCGAGACGGTGCGCGACCTGCTGCTTGCGCATGCGGCCAGGCTCACGGAGCTGGTGCGCGATCTGGCCGCGGAGCTGGGGCGCCCGGTGCGGCCGATGATGTGGGCCGATGAGTTCTACATGTACGGGGAGGGCCGAAACTGGGTGGGCCTGGACCGCATCGGCCGGGACACGATCATGGGGTTCTGGAAATACTGGCAGGACTACGAGGGCCTCGAGGGCCTGATGGCCCGGGGGTACGACGTACTGGGGATCTCGGCCATGTACAACCACTGCTTCTACCTGGCGGATCTCTCCCCCACCGATCCCCCCAAGTCCTGGCCCGCCATGGAGCAAACGGGCACGCTGAACATCACCCAGATGGTGGCGCAGGCCGCCCGGTCTCAACGCGATCACCCCGACCGCCGCTTCCTGGGCGTAGCCACCGCCTCGTTCTCCAAACATCGCCTGCGGGCGTTCGACTCGATCTGGTACGGCTTTTCCCTCAACGGGCACTGCACCTGGAGCCATCCACAGCGGGCCCTTGAAGACTACCAGGCCGGCTTCACCTCGGCCTTCGCCCGGCACTTCTACGACGCCCGCACTCAGGAGGCGGCGGCGACCCTGGGCGAGTGCATGACCGGGCTGGACCTGGCAAAGACGCGGCTGGAGGCCAACAACCAGGTGCTGCAGGACGTGGTGGGTGTGGTCGACACGCAGGAGGCGGGCTACCTGGGCAACACGCTCTGGGGGGCGCAGCACAGGTGCTGCGAGCTGGTGGCCAAGGGGTCCGCGGAGCCGGAAGCGGTGCGGCGGCGGGCCCAGGAGGCGGTGGCCGTCGCCGGGCGGTGCGCCGGGGAGCTGGACGGTCTCCGCGGCCAGGTCGGGGACTTCGGAGCCCTGGGCGACCTGTGGCTGGCGGCGGAGAAGATCGCCGCCCACGCCGAGCGGGAGCTGCTCCTCCTGGATACCGCGGATCTGCTGCTCTCTCAAGAGGCGCGCGGCGCGCCGGACATGGCCAAACGGTGGGCCTCACATCTGGAGCGGCTGGAGCGGGTGCTCCGACGTTCCGAGCACCTGTGGCGCAGCGGCGACCCGACGGGCATTCTGGCGCTGCGCCGCGATGCGGCCGCTATCCGCGGCCACCTGGGGCGCCTGTCCCGGAGGGAGTCGAGCGAGCCCGAACCGGGGACATTCCTGCTGGAGGAGGACTTCACGCACCTGCGTGACACCCTGTGGAAGGTGCTGGGGGCTCCCCGGGTGGCGGAGGGACGTCTGAGCACGGAGGCGCCCGGGGGCTGGGAGCGTTACTGTGGTCTTGTGAGCACGCAGGAGTTCTCCCTCGAGCCGGAGCGGCCCCTGATGGTAGAGTTTGATCTCACACCCCTCGCCATGGGGGTCGACAGCCAACTCTTCGGGGCCGCCCAGAATGGCGCCCTCTCGTACCGGTTCACCTTCTACGGCCCCCGGGACCGCTTCGGGGTCTACACGCGGCTCTCCGAGCCGCCCAAGGGCCTGTGGGCCGAGAGCCCCGCGGGCTGGCACCTGCGGGCAACTAGCCCTCCCGTGGAGCTTCAAGGGACCTATCGCGTGCGCGCCCAGATCACGCAGAGCTCATTTCGCGTCATCGTCTCCCGAGCACAGGCGGAGCCGTGGGAGCTGCCCTTCTGGGACAGCGGAGCCATACCCATGGACCGGCTGGATCGCGTGCAGCTTCTGTTTGCCGATGTCGAGCCGGAGGGGTCGCAAGGCGCCTCGGAGTGGGCACGGCTGCGAGTCTGGCGATAGAGGTCAGGCCGGAAAGCCGGTTCTCCCCTGAAGATGTCATCCTGAGCGCGAATCTCGCGGAGCGAGATCGCGAAGAACCCCGCTATATCCCAGGAGGTTCTTCGAGCTGCTCCCTTCGGGAGCGGACGCTCTCAGAATGACATTCCCGGCGAAGCCGGAGCTTTGCGCCGCGCGCATAGGACTCAGATCATGCGGGTTCCGGCAGAGTGGCTACTCATGTCGTCACATGCCCCGCCTACACTTCTGGCGAGGCGCCGGGTCGTGCCTCCCCCCGCCTGCGGGGGGATAGAGGGGGGCGCCGTGGGAGCGGCGGTGCGCAACGGCCGGGACCCCACCCCGGCCCTCCCCGCAGGCGGGG
>CAYRFY010000577.1:0-5426 GCA_964423635.1 uncultured Armatimonadia bacterium
TTTGGTGACCAGAATACGCGGACGGCGGCCGGTCTTGGCCAGGAAGTCGGCGGTGGAGACCCAGGAGTATTGAGGCTTCTCGGTGATGAAGGGACACAGGGCGTCGAGTAGGGCGTAGTCGGCCGGATGGGCGGGGAAAGGGGTGAAGCCACACTGGCCGTTGATCTCGGTGGTAACGCCCTGGCGGACCTTGCTCTCTGCCGCCGGGTTGACGAAGATCGTCAGGTCGGAGTGGCTGTGGATATCCACAAAGCCCGGGGCGACCGTCTTGCCGGTGGCATCGATGATGCGCCCGGCCTCGATGGCCAGGTCCTGGTCTACGGTGAGAATCGTGTCATGGCTGACGGCGATGTCGGCGGCCCTGGCACAGGCCCCGCTGCCGTCGATCAGTTGGGCTCCGCGGATCAGGAGTTCGCAGCTTCGCAATGCAGGCTCAGTCCTTCCCGTCGATCGAGGACACCCTTGACGATCAGGGCGGCGGCGTGTTCGATACTGCAGCGCTCGGTGTTGATGACAAGATCGTAGCCCAGGGGGTCATTGGGGTCGCAGGAGAAGTTGGCACGGATGAAGTGGTAGCGCTGGCGATCGGATTCGAGCACCATGCGCCGTGCCTGCTTGAGGTCAAGTCCGTGCAGCTCGGACAGGCGCGCCACACGGATGGGCTCGGGAGCCACGATGCGCACCCGATAGGAGTCGGGCAGGATGCACGTGGAGGCCCGGCCGACGATCAGGGCATTGCCCCCCTTGGAGATGCGCCTCACCACGCGAACCAGGGCGCGGAAGTAGCTGCTGCTGGAGGTACGGCGCCCCTCCAGAAGGTGGAGCACCAGCTCGTTCATGATGCCCTGCTGGCGCTCGTCGTGGTCCTCGATGTGTCTCGGGTCGGCTCCGGACAGCTCGGCGACGTGGTCAATGATCTCACGATCGTAAAGGTGCAGATCGAGTTCCTTGGCCACCAGCTTGGCGATGTTCGTGCCACCGCTGCCCCACTGGCGGGAGACGGTAACGATAGGGGTCTCCGTGGCGCACTTCACTTCGTCCTGCTGGAAGCGAGCCTTGAGACGCTGGTCAATCTCCCAGCGGCGCATCTGCTTGCCGATGAGCTTGTCGGGCATGGTGACCTCCTTTGTGCGGCCCTGCAGAAACACTACAGCGGCCGAGCCGAAAGTCCTCGATTGTCCCCTGGCAGGCCACCGCGGCGGCCCGTTTGGAGCCGTCGCGATTAAGCACCTCTACGCGCCTCCAAGGACTATGCCTCCCCTATCCCCGACCTACACCGCCGTCCAGCCGCCGTCCAGCGGGATGTTGGCTCCCGTGATGTAGCTCGAGGCGTCGGAGGCCAGGAACACCGAGACGCCCTTGATGTCCTCCTCACCCGCCATGCGCCCCAACGGAGTGCGGGCGCAGTAGTTCTCGACGAAGGGCCCGGGCTGGCCGGAGACATACCCTCCAGGGCTGATTGAGTTGACGCGAATCCCCCGTGGGCCGTAGAAGGCCGCGAGATAGCGGGTGAGCTGGATCAGGCCTCCCTTGGAGAAGGCGTACTCGGCCGGGTTCTTCATCTCTGTGCCCTCATAGATGGCGAACTGTGGGCCGACCATTCCGTAGATCGAGGCGATATTGACGATGCTGCCCTTCTCCTGCTTGAGCATGATCTCGGCGGCGTAGCGGGTCATCAGCAGAATGCTCGTGGAGTTGACTTCCATGGTACCGGCCCACTGCTCCGCCGTGACCGTGGCGAAGTCTCCACCGGTGGATCGCGCCACGGCGTTGTTGAACAGGATATCCAGGCGGCCGAACCTCTCCTCAATGGCCTCGCACAGAGCCTCGATGGACGGCTCGCTGGTCAGGTCCACCGACATGGCCAGGGCGTCGCCGCCGGCCCGGCGCAATTGCTCCGCCTTGGCTTCGCATTTGTCCAGTGTCCTGGAGGCGATGATCACCGTTGCCCCCGCGTCGGCGAGGCCGGAGCTGATGCCGGACCCGTACAACCCGGCGCCCCCGGTAACCAGGGCTACTCGGCCCTTGAGAGAGAACAGCTCGTCGGTGTGCCGCGGTGGCGAAAAGTCGTGCCTGCTGGCCATGAAATGCCCTCCCGACCGGCTCGCGAGATCATATACATCTCCTATCACCATTATACACCACCGGAGAAGCGGCACGAAACTTCTGTTACCCGACGGCTCCGGCAAGGAGGAGACCTGGCCCTCTCCGGTCAAATCGTAGCATGCTGTTGCCCCGCGCGGACACACTGTTTGGCACAATGCATGACAACAGCCACAAGGAGGTCTGTATCATGGGTTCCCATTGCAGGGGGTTGCTCTGTACGTTTGCTGTGGTCTTCCTGGGAGCCGTGGCGTCGACCAACGCCGCCGACTGGCCGGCCTACCGCGGCGATGCGGCCCGGTCCGGGCTGAGCCGTGAGACACTGCCGGCACCCCTGAGCGTTCGGTGGACCTACAAGCCGCTGCAAGCACCTGCCCCCGCCTGGCCGGAGCCCGGGCGTGAACTCAACCGCATGTCCTTCGACTACTGCAACTGCCTCTGTGCCGCGGACGGAATGGTCTACTTCGGCTCCTCCGCCGATCATACCGTGCGTGCACTGGACCTGGCCACCGGCCAGAGACGATGGCTCTTCTTCGCCGGTGGCCCGGTGCGCTTTGCTCCCACCGTGTCCCGGGGATGCCTCTTCTTCGTCTCCGATGACGGGTATGCCTACTGTCTGGACGCGCGGAGCGGCAATCTGCTGTGGCGCCGGCACATCGCCCCGCGCATGCAGAAGCTGTTCGGCAATGGGAGTTTGATCTCGCGCTGGCCATTGCGGACGGGCGTGGTGGTCGAGGGGGAGACGGCATACGTCTGCGCCGGCATGTGGCCGGCCGAAGGCGTCTACCTGTGCGCGCTGCGCGCAAAGGATGGCTCTGTCATCTGGCAAAACGACGATAGCGGATCGATGTACCTGCCCCAGCCGCACCCGCCGTCCGTGGGCATCACCGGGGTCGTTCCTCAGGGGCCGATGGTGGTCACCGAGGGCCAGATCATCATCCCGACGGGACGCAATGTCCCGGCGTTCTTCGACAAGACCACCGGCGATCTGCAGACATATCGCAGTCAGCCCAATAGCTGGGGAGACCGCTGGGGCGGAACCTGGAACTTCGCCACCGAGGACCTCCTGATCGGCTGGCGAAGCCACGTGGGTGCAGACCTGCACGTGAGCATCGGCGAGTCTGACCCATTCGAGGCCGACGGCCTGATTGCCTACGGCTCCGACGGCAAGCCGGTGTTCGAGGTACTCAACAAGCACTGCGCAGTGGCGCGGGACGGCATCTTGTATGCCACGGGAGCGGGGACGGTGAGCGCCTTCGACCTGGAAGCCCTCAAGGCCGGGAAGAAGCCCGAGGAGTGTGTGAGGTGGGAGACGCCCCACGGCCACGCCTACGCCCTGGTGCTGGCAGGCGACACGCTGTTCGTGGGCGGGAGGGGCACTGTGACGGCCCTGGCGGCCGGCGACGGCCGGCGACTGTGGTCGGATGAGCTGCCGGGCCAAGTGCGTGACCTGGCCGTGGCCGACGGGAAGCTGCTTTGCAGCACCACCGACGGCAGTGTGGTGTGCTACAAGCCGGGCGAGCCGACCTCATCGATCGCCTCCACCGAGGTGGCGCGGCTCGACAGCTACGCCGACCGCCCTCTGACCCACGAGACGGTGGCGCTGGCCCGCCGAATTCTGGCCGAAACCGGGACCAGGGACGGCTACTGCCTATGCCTGGGAGCCGGCGACGGCCGTCTCGCCTACGAGCTTGTGAAGCGCTCGAAGCTGCGGGTCTTCTGTGTGGAGCCCGACGAGGCCGTAGCGCAGAGAGCGCGCGAATCCCTCCTGGGTGCGGGCGTCTATGGAACCAGAGTGGTGGTGCTCACCGAGCCCCTGCAGGGATGCGAGTATCCGCAGTTCATGGCCAACCTCATCATCACCGCGAACGGTGAGGCTTCAGGGCTGGGGGCCGGGGAGGTCGCCGAGGTGCACCGTCTGCTGCACCCCTGTGGCGGCGTGGCTTACCTGCCGGGTATCGCGGAAGGGGCTCTAGCCGACGGAGGCGTTCCGGAGGCCGAGATACGTCGGGCTGAGGCCACCGTGCAGGTGGTGCGCGGGAAACTTCCCGGGGCCGCGAACTGGACCCACCAGTATTGCAGCGCCGCCCGCACCGGCGCTTCCGAGGATACCGTGGCCCGGTTCCCCGCCCGCCTGCTGTGGTTCGGCGAGCCCGGACCGGCCCGAATGATCTCCCGCCACTGGGGAGGCCCGGCGCCTTTGGCCGTGGATGGCCGCATGTTCGCCCTCGGCCAGTTCTGTATCATTGCGGTGGACGCCTACAACGGCCACGAACTGTGGCAAAAGGACCTCCCGATCCCGATCCGCTACCACGCGGGCTCCACCGGCGGCAGTGTGGTTGCCGACGATGCCTTTCTCTACGTCCTGCAGGGCAAGACCTGCCTGCGGGTGGATCAGCACACCGGCAAGACGGTGAGCGAGTACGGGCTCCCCGCCGCGCCGGCGAGTATGTCGGAGAAGGAGGCCGCCGATGCGGTCTGGGGCGACCTGGCGGTGGATGGGGACACCATCTTCGGCAGCATCGGTGGCACCACTCAAGCCCGTGCTGTCTTCGCGCTGGACAAGCACACCGGCACCTCGCTCTGGGTGCACGGGGTAGAGGTCCTCGTCGCGAGCAACGGCATATCGGTTGGCCCCGAACACGTCTACATCCTCGACCGCACCAGCGCCGATGAGGTGGCCAAGGCCAAGAAGCGCGGCGAAGACATCGAGATTCAGGCCAAGATCGTGGCGCTCCAACGAGAGACGGGGCAGGTGGCCTGGGAGGACGCGGAAGGACTGCAGGAACGCGTGGCCCTGTGGCTCTCCGATGGCGTGCTGGTGGCCAGCGGCGGCGGTCTTACGGCGTACTCGGCGCCGGAGGGCAAGAAGCTGTGGGAGCGCCCGGCGAAGATGAGCCGCTTCCCGGTGACTTCCCGGGGCGTCATCTACGGCGAGCCACACGCTTACGACCTGCACACCGGTGAGCCCATCCTGCGCGAGCACCCGCTGACGGGACAGATGCAGCCGTGGAGCTTCTCCCGCTCCTACGGTTGTGGCTCCATCGCCGGTAGCCCCAACATGCTCCTGTTCCGCTCGGGTGTCGTGGGCTTCTACGACCTGGAGCGCGATAGCGGAGTACACAACTACGGTGGCGTTCGCGCGGGCTGCTACGTGAACACCATCGCTACCAATGGCCTGATCCTCATCCCCAATGGGGATGCGGCCTGCACCTGCTCGTACAACTACCAGACCACCGTGGCTCTCAGTCCCACCGAGAGTCACGAGAACTGGGGAGTGTTCAACGCGCCGGCGGTCAAGGAGGGCGAGCGCATCGCGGCGG
>CAYRFY010000578.1:0-1052 GCA_964423635.1 uncultured Armatimonadia bacterium
TTGGCGGAGTAAGGGAGAGGGGGGCTGGGGGGGTGAGGCGACGTGAATCGGCGCCCGCCCAAAACCTGCATAATCTGAGTGGAAAGCCCGCGCCACTAGCGGCGGACCCTCGCCCGGCCACTAGCCGTCGCCGGCCGCTGCAGCCCCCTCCGCGCTTTCCGCGGGCTTTCTCGCCACCGCCACGATCGAGGTCCCCACCGGCAGGTTCACCCGCGTGACCAGCCAGGCCTCTACCGCCTGCAGCCCGGTGAAGAATCGGTTGAGCCAGCCCGGCAGCGACATGAGCTGTGTATGCGGCTTGCCCAGCTTTCTCAGGCGCAGGCGGTTGAGCAGCCGCACCACCAGCACGATGGGAAACACGAAACTCACATCGTGACTGACCTTGAGCACCTCGCCCCCGGCCGCCACGATCTTGGCCCGCAACTCACCGGCCAGGTACCGCCTTCTGTGCGAGAGCGCCTCGTCATGCTCGCTCCAAAGCCACGGATATGCCGGCACCGTGATGAAGGCGATTCCCCCGAACCTAAGTATTCGCATGACCTCCGCGAAACCCTTCTCATCGTCATCCAGATGTTCCAGCATGTCCGCACAGATGGCGGCGTCGAAGGTGCCTGTCTCGAAAGGCA
The DNA here is from genome assembly GCA_964423635.1 of uncultured Armatimonadia bacterium. Lineage (GTDB taxonomy): Bacteria > Armatimonadota > Zipacnadia > Zipacnadales > JABUFB01 > CAYRFY01. Next base: position 627 of record CAYRFY010000578.1, read on the forward strand.
ACTCCTCGGCCCGGGAGCGCACCAGGCAGCGATGGCCTCGGAGGGCGCAGAAGTCCAGTGCATCGGAGGACAGGTCGGTGCCCACCAGGGTGCCGAGATCGTCCAGGGCGGTGAGGGTTCCGCCGGTGCCGCAGCCGATGTCGAGGATCAGCTCCGCCTCCGGGGCATAGCGCTGCAGCAAGTTGCGCAGCAGCCTCCGCCGCCCCACAAACCACCAGTACCTGTCCTCGAGGCGGCGCATCTTCTCGAGCTCTTCCAGGCGCATGCTCAAATACCGGGTCAGACCACCGGCATCGCGAGCGCCGGAGGAAGTGGCCCCAGGATCCTTTCGCCAAAGGGCCGGGCGACAGCCGTGAAGCAACAGCGCCATTATAGCACGGTCGACGACCGAGGGGCGACAGGGCTTGGCGTGGTGGCGCAGTTGGC
>CAYRFY010000578.1:1089-5415 GCA_964423635.1 uncultured Armatimonadia bacterium
TCTCGGACGATGAGGCAGTGGTCCGGAGCGACATCGCCCATCAAGGCAGACAATTCGCAGAAGGACCTTGACGCGTTGGGGATGAGGGCGCAATAATGGCAGAAAATAGGTATTATGAGACTAGAAAGACATTAGTAGAGATGATATGGAGAGTTCTCGTCCTTGCCTTGTCGTGGGGCCGGATGCACCTCGTGCGCGGTCCGCGCTTATGGCCGGGCGAGTAAGGCCCATACGAGGTACAGCACCGTCATGACCGCGGCAGCAGATCAGGCTCACAGCAGACGGCCGGGCCCAGTGGCCCGGAAGCTGACGTGGCTTGCCACCGGGTGTATGGCAGGCATCGTGATTGCGGCCCTCCTCGGCGTGCTCCTGTATCCCGTGATGTTCGGGCGGCCGCCGGACCCCCTGGGCCTCGGAATCGCGTCCGGGTACCTGGTATTCACCGAGTACCCCGCCGTACATGCCGACGGCAGGCTGCAGCGCCGCACCCTTTCGCTGGACATGACGACGGGCCGCGTCCGTCAGTTGCGCAGCGACTGCGTCGTGATGAGTCCGGACGGGGGCTGGGTCGTCCTGGAAGACGGCGAGTGCCACGGGCCCGACGGGGCGATAGTGAAGCTGCCCGGGGAGATCGCGGATCGCCTGGGGAAGGTGCGAAAGTCGCCGGGCGCCCTGACGAACGACGGGCTCCTGCTAACGCCCACGGACGGCACGGCCCCGGGCCTGACGATACTGGACATCCCTTCGGGTGAGAAGACGACCGTGGAGCTGCCCAGACCCTCCAGCACCTCGGCTCTGCGCCCCGGAGGCCACGAGGCGCTCATCACTCAGTGGGATCGATGGGGCGACCGGATCTATCGAGTCGATCAGGCGGCGGGCACTCGCACACTCGTCGCTCGTGGGTGGTCGCCCGCCGTCTCGCCATCCGGCCGCGTGGCCTACATCGGCGCCGGCCGGCGGCACATCGTGCTCGCGGGTCCGGACGGGGGCCGGCACAGCATCCGAGGCCCCGGGACGTGGATCGACGATCTGTGCTGGTCACCCGATGAGCGCTTCTTGGCCTACACCTACCCGGTACGCCCCAGCAATGCCCTGATTGCCGGGCAGTCCTACTGGATGGCCATCGCCATCGCGGAGGTCGCCACGGGCCGCAGCCACGGAACCGTTCCTCTGCAGTTCGGAGGAGTATCTCTGGAGATGGTGGACGCTTCCGGCTTCCAGTGGGTGGCTCAGATCCCCGCTTGGCTGCTTGAGGAGGCTGAGCGATGATCGGCGGGAGGCTCGCCGGCAACCCGGGCACGGAGCCTGAGCTCGTATTGACCTTCACCGGGTTGCCGCCGCACAGTAGCGTCTCCGGAACCAGGCACGTCCGACGGTAACGGCAGACGGCAACGGCAGCGGCCGGGACGCCCGCGGTTTTGGAGGCGCGGGCGAGAAGTCCGGCTGGCCCGGCTCACGTCATTCTGGAGCGTCGGCGTCGCAGGCGCCGCTTGGGCGAAGAATCTCGCTACATCCCAGGAGATTCTTCGAGCTGCTCCCTTCGGGAGCGGGCGCTCTCAGAATGACACTCTCGGCGAAGCGGGGTTTTTGGCCGGGCCTCTGGGAACGGCCACAACCTCGGCTCACATCCCCCATTGCTTCCGTCGGGCTCCTGTGCTAACGTGCTGCGATGTGCTTGCAGGACGCTTGCCTTGAAAGGAGCCCATCGTGGCCGGCCTGCAGATCCGCAATGTGAAAGCCATCCTCACCTCCCCCGGGGAGGGCAGCATCCAGAAGCGCCTCATCGTCGTGAAGATCGACACCTCCGAACCCGGCCTCTACGGCCTGGGCTGCGCCACCTTCACCCAGCGCCACCGCGCCGTGGGCACCGTGGTGGACGAGTACCTCAACCCACTGCTCATCGGTCGCGACCCCTCCCGCATCGAGGACATCTGGCACACCGTGCACGTCAACGCCTACTGGCGCTCGGGGCCGGTGATGAACAACGCGCTCTCCGGTGTGGACATGGCCCTGTGGGACCTCAAGGGCAAGCTGGCAGGTATGCCGGTGTACCAGCTTCTGGGCGGCAAGTGCCGCGAGGCCGTGGCCGTGTACCGCCATGCCGACGGCTCCGAGCCCCGGCAGGTCGAGGACAATGCCCGCAGATTCATCGAGCAGGGCTGTCGCTACGTGCGGGTGCAGATGGGGGGCTATGGCGGGAAGGCCAGGCCTACCGACAGGCTCGAGAGCTCGCTCTCCGGGGCCTTCTACGACCCGGATGCCTACGCCCGCAGCGTGCCGGTGCTCCTCGAGCATCTGCGCAATACCATCGGTTTTGGCACCGAACTGCTGCACGACGTGCACGAGCGTCTGGTGCCGATCCGGGCGGTGCAACTCGCCAAGGAACTCGAGCCCTACCGGCTGTTTTTCCTGGAGGACCTGCTGCCCCCGGAGCAGATCGAGTGGTTCGAGATGGTGCGGCGCCAGTGCACCACGCCGCTTGCCATGGGCGAGCTGTTCGTGAACGCCAATGAATGGAAGCCGCTGGTCTTCGGCCGCCTGATCGATTTCATCCGCTGCCACATCAGCGCCATCGGCGGCCTGACACCGGCGAAGAAGCTGGGCACACTGTGCGAGGCCTTCGGCATTCGCACCGCCTGGCACGGGCCGGGCGATGTATCCCCCATCGGCCACGCGGCCAACCTGCATCTTGACCTGAGCAGCCCCAACTTCGGCGTGCAGGAATGGGCGGGGTTCTCGGAGATCGAGCAGGAGGTCTTCCCCGGCTGCCCGGAGCTGCGCGACGGGTATGCGTACGTCAATGACAAGCCCGGTTTCGGCGTGGACCTCAACGAGGAGCTGGCGGCGAAGTACCCATGTCCCGAGGGCGTGCTGGAATGGACGCAGACCCGCATCAACGACGGGTCGCCGGCGTACCCGTAGGGTGGGTGGTCGCGCCGCCGACCGTTGCCTCGCTCCCGCCCGGACCGAACACCTCACCCCAGAGACACGGAGAGCACGGAGAGCACGGAGAGCACGGAGAGCACGGAGAGCACGGAGAGCACGGAGAACGGCGGACGACTGGAGAGCGACCGGGAAGCCAGGCATGGCCGGATGCTCGACGGCCGACGAGATCGGCCGAAATGGGGGAGAGGCCACGCCCGCGGTCACCGATGGCTGGGGAAGGGACCGGCCGGCACATAGCATCAAGCGCGTCGATGACCTGAGGGCACGTGATGGGTGGTAGCCAAGAACGCAAAAGGAGACAGAGGCGACCTGCTGGCCGCCAAAGCCTCCATGAGTATCATGCACCGTTTCCCGCCCGGTGCAACCCATTTCGCTATTTCGCGACCCCTTTCGAGGGCCTCGCCACAGCCGCACCACAGAGCGGCCAGAGCAGTTCAGGTGCTGATGACCGATCACGGCGCTATCTACTGCTCGGGAGTCGTTGGCCGCGAGAGATCGCCATCTGCCGGAGGAGCACATGACCGAGACATTCCGATCCCCGCAGGGCCCGTGCTACCGGGATCTGCGGGGCAAGACGGCCCTGGTTACCGGCGGCGGCGATGGCATCGGCCGGGGCATCAGTCTGCGTCTGGCCCAGGAGGGCATGCACGTCTACCTCTGCGGCCGCCGAGAGGAAAGGCTCATCGAGACCGCCGAGGCCATCGCCGACGGTGGGGGGGAGGCGACCCCGGTGGTGACCGATGTCTCGGTCCGCGAGCAGATCGACGCCCTCTTCGCGCGCATCTCCCAAGAAGGCAGGAGCGTGGATGTGCTGGTGCATAATGCGGCATTGGTCAGGGGCGGCTCGCTGCTGAACACGGACGAGGACTTCTGGCACGCGATGTACTCTACTAATGTGGATAGCTCGTTCTATATGGCCAAGGCCTGCGCCCAGACGATGGTGCCCAATGGCGCCGGCAACCTGATCTTCGTCTCCACCATCGGAGCGGTGCAGTCACACCACGACATGCTGGCATATGACAGCAGCAAGTCCGCGGTCATCGGAATCGCGCGGTCGCTGGCGCTGGAGCTTGGGCAGTACGGTATCCGCGTCAATGCCCTGGCGCCGGGAGCGACGATGAGTCGGGCCACCGCTCTCGAGCTTCCGCGGGAGAAGATGGCCCAGCCCTACATTCCTCTGGGGCGGCGCGGCACGCCGGCGGAGATGGCGGCGGCCGTCGCTTTCCTGGCCAGCGAACAGTCGTCGTACATCACGGGCCAGGTGCTGTGCGTCGACGGGGGCGCCACCGCGCAGCTTTCGCCGCGGGGGGTGTTCATCTAGGACGCGGCCGAAAAGCCCGGCCGGCCCGGTTTCTGTCATTCTGGAGCGTCGGCGTCGCA
>CAYRFY010000579.1:0-5414 GCA_964423635.1 uncultured Armatimonadia bacterium
GTCACCGGCCCGCAGATGCTGCTCCCCGTGCCCCTTGTCGGGGTGGCCGAGGGCGAGCATCGCCTGACCGGGACTCTCCGTCGTGGCGATCAGGTGCTGGCCCGGGTCGAGACCGGCTACCGGAAACTGCCGCCGCGAGACAATGAGGTCAAGATCGACCACATCTCCGGCGGCCTGATCGCCGACGGACTCCCCTGCATCCCCTTTGGGTACTACACCTACTGGCCCCTGGCCGAGGGTGTCATGGACGGCGAGGTCGTGCGGGGCTTCAGCCTCTTCTCGCCCTATCACGGCGGGCCGCAGGATGATGAGAAGCTACAGCAGATTCGCGCCTACCTCGACCGCTGTGCGCAGGTGGGAATGCGGGTCAACTACCACCTAGTCTGGACCAACCGGCCGGAGCTGTCCGAAGAGCAATGGGCTTCGCTCCGCCGCGAGGTGGAGGCCTTCCGCGACCACCCGGCGCTGCTGTCGTGGTATATCGCCGACGAGCCCTCGGCGGACCGTGCCGCGCCACTCACCCGGGTGTACCGGGCGGTCAGGGAACTGGACCCTTACCATCCGGTGAGCATCGTCTTTTATCAGAGCATTGACCACGCGCGGCTGTTCTCCGACGCCATGGACATCGTGATGGGCGACCCCTATCCCATCCCCGGCGGCCCCGTAACGCGGGTGAGCGAGACGACCGCCAGTCTGAGGGGCGCCTTTGGACACGACAAGACGATCTGGATCGTGCCCCAGTGCTTCGGCGGCGGAGAGGGCTGGAAGCGCGAGCCCACCGCCCGCGAGCAACGGGTCATGACTTACCTGGCTCTGCTCCACGGCGCTCGGGGCATCCAGTATTTCATCCGCAAGCCGCCGTCCAGCTTCCCCAAGTCACCGGAGATGTGGGCCGAGTGCAGTACCCTGGCGCTCGAGGCCGCCGAGCTCACGCCGGCGCTTTGTTCCTCGGAGTCGGCGCCCGAGGTGTCCTGCGATCTGCAGGCCGTGCACACGAAGGCCTTCTCTGACCGCGGGCTGCTGACGATCGTCGCCGTGAACGCGGACAGGGCGCCGGCCCTCATGCACCTGCAGGCCGCGGGAGTGACCTACTCCGGCCCGGCGCAAGTCCTGTTCGAGGACCGTCAGGTGCAGGTGCAAGAGGGCGCCATCTCGGAGCCCATCGACGGCTTCGGCACCAGGGTCTATGCCATCCCTGTGGGTCCGCTGCCCGAGGACGACTTTAGCATCGACGCCGAGAACCGCATCGTCAACCCGAGCTTTGAGGACAACCCGAGTGTGGGCACCCCGGCGGGCAACTACGCCAATATCCCCTCACCCGCTACGTCCTTCATCGACAGTCGCGTGGCCCGCCACGGCCGTCACAGCCTGCGCCTCACTGCTCCGGCCGACGATGTGACACCGAGCCTCTCCCTGTTCCCCATTCCGGTGGAAGAGGGCAAGAGCTACCGGATCTCCGCATGGGCCCGGGCACGGGAAGAAGGCGTGGTGCTCAAGTTCGGACTCGGCGACCTGGGGAGCCGGGCCACGCCTCTGACCACGCAATGGCAGGAGATCTCGTTCGTCGGCAAGGCCGAGAAGAGTCCGGGCCGTGTGAGCGCCGGCCTGGGACTGGGGAGCAAGGGCGTGGCGTGGGTCGACCTGGTGCAGGTGGTACCGGTACAGGAGCAGGACTGACGCGGCGAAGTGAACGTCACGGCCGGGAGGGAACGTCTGCGGTCGTCGGCAGGCCGGGCGCGCCGAACCGATCGGTCTGGGGTCTCCGAGTCCGCGATCGAGGGGTGAAATCGCCCGCCCCTGGGTCGCAAGAGCACTGCCGCCCCGCGGCATCGTCGGTGGCTTTTCCCGGGGGCGGACAGGGGCGGAGCGCTACCCTCTGAGTTTGATGTGCGCATTGGGAGGTGACAACGTTGGCTGATCTGCATCCTGTCCTCCAGGCGCTGGTGGCGACGATGGGGACGTGGGGTCTCACGGCCCTGGGGGCGGCGGGTGTGTTCCTGGCCAAGGCCCCCAGCCGCAAGCTACTCGACGGCATGCTGGCCTTCGCTGCCGGGGTGATGATCGCCGCCAGCTACTGGTCGCTGCTGGCGCCGGCCATCGAGCTGTCCGAGGGAGGGCCGCTTCCCGCCTGGCTGCCTCCGGCGATCGGCTTCATCCTCGGCGGCCTGGCGCTGTTCGGGATAGACGAACTGCTGCCTCACGTCCACCCCGGGCTGGCCACCGCGGACGCCGAGGGCATCCATACTCCGTGGCGCCGCACGACGCTACTGATCCTGGCCATCACCCTGCACAACATCCCCGAGGGGCTCGCGGTTGGCGTGGCCTTCGGTGCCGCCGCGGCAGGGCTCCCCGGCGCGACACTCACGGGCGCCCTGGCCCTGGCCATCGGCATCGGGATCCAGAACTGCCCCGAGGGTCTGGCGGTATCGCTGCCCCTGCGGCGCGAGGGTCTCTCGCGGGGCAAGAGCTTCTTCTACGGCCAGCTCTCAGCCATGGTGGAGCCGATGGCGGGCGTCATCGGCGCCGCCGTTGTCCTCATGGCGCAGGCGATCCTGCCGTACGCGCTGGCCTTCGCCGCCGGAGCAATGATCTTCGTTGTCGTCGAGGAGCTGATCCCTGAGTCACAGAGCGGCGGCCACCGCCACGTGGCGACGATCGGCGCCCTCCTGGGCTTCACCGTCATGATGATCCTGGACGTGGCGCTGGGGTGAAGGGGCTACAGCGGAGTGCACGACCAGGAGGCCTGCACGACGCGACACGCCGATGCTGTCCATGGTCACGATCGATCGGGACGGGAACGGCGTGCGGTTGGCTCAGTGCCTGGCCATGCGTGAGCCAGGGCCGCACCGAGGCGGGGGCCTCTGAGGGCACCCACGAAACCGTTGGCCTGTGCGCGCGGCAGGCGCCGAGCAAGGGCTTCCGCCGATCTTCGCGACGCGATAGGCAGAGCCGGCCGTCCGCTTCCCCGCTCCTGATGCTCAGCAGAGGGCAGCGAGAGCGGCTCCGGTAGCCGACTTACGACCCGCGGGAGGCAAGCCGTGCGCGTCTTCATCAGTTCCACATACGAGGACCTCAAGGCGCACAGGGCCGCGGTCGATGGCGTGCTTCGGCGCATGGGCCTGGAGGGCGTCCTGATGGAGCACTTCGGCAGTCGCGGTGATGGGCCTGGGCCCGTCTGCGAGCAGGAGATCCTCCGCTGCGATGCTCTCGTAGGCATCTACGCCTGGCGCTACGGCTGGCAGCCCGTTGGCGACGGTCCATCCATGACTGAGCGCGAGTTTGACTTCGCACGCCGCCAGGGCAAGACCTGTTTGTGCTACATCGTGGACGAGGAGCACCCTTGGCCCCGAGCGCTGATGGAGACGGGTAGCGCCGCAGAGCGCCTCGCCGAGCTGAAGTGCAAGGTGAGCCACCTCGTGCGCAGCACCTTCACGACGCCTGACAACTTGGCGAAGCAGGTAGCGAGCGACGTCGGGCGTGAGCTGCGCAGACTGCATAGCCAGATGCACGCGCCTAGTCGCCGGCCCTCGGGCGCGCCGGTCCCGCCCGAATCGGGCCACCCCGCCGAGGTCGGCGAGGCCGCCACGCGGTCTGAACTTCCGGACTACCTGAAGGACGCGGCCAGGATCGAGGACGAACTCGCGGAGCTGACCTGCCGGATCGCGGCCCTGCAGGCCGTCGACGCCGAGGAAGAGGCCGAGGTCCTGCGCGAGGAACTGAGATACCTGCAAGGCGCACTTGCAGTCGCGGTGGATGGGTACGACCTCCTCGACGTCGACCTGCTGGAGTTCACCCTCGACAACGCCGATTGGGTGCGGTGTGGCCGGCTGGACGAAGGGATCGCCGCCATGCCTATCGGCGTCCTGGAAGACTGGGCGAAAGCCAAGGCGAGAGGGTACTTCGAGGAGTTCGACGGCATCACGTACGGCGAGATTCCCGACTATGACTCTGACTGCATTGCCGAACTCAGCGGCGTCCTCTACGGGCGCGTCGGCACGCGCCACCACGCCATCAGCTTCTGGTAGAATGGCAGGCGCAGCAACCGACCTCGACGCCGGAGACGCACCAAGGAGCATCCCATGCTGACCCGCCTGCGCGCCAGCGGCTTCAAGTCGCTTGCCGACTTCACGCTCGACTTCCCGCGCCTCTCGGTGCTCTTGGGCCCGAACGCATCGGGCAAGAGCAACATCCTCGAGGCCGCGCAGATGCTGTCGCGGCGTACTGAACGGAGTCTCCATCGGGACCGCCCCAGGGGCAGTCCTGGTCCCGTCGGGCGGGTCCCGCCACCCCAAGGACGCCTCCTACCCCCTCCCCACCTCCACCCTCACGTCCTCCTCCGGCCCCGTCCCCGGGTCGATCTCGATGACCCGCCCATCCCCCAGCGTGACCTGGAGCCTCCCGTCCTCCGTAGTCATCACCGTGTGCCCCGGCGCCGCCTCCCCGGCCCTCAGGGGGAGCAGGAGCGTGACCAACTGCACCGTCTCGTCGCCCGACTTCTCATGCCGGATCGTAGTGGCGGGCGTAGGGTCCGGGCCCAGGCTCCAGCCCAATAGCTCGGGCTCCATCTGCGCCGAGGCACCCGTCACCGTCAGCCCGGCGGAGAGCAGCGGGATAATCGCCAGGTTCGGCACCCCCTCGTCGGTGGTCTCCACGGTCAGACCGTCTTCTGCTATCCGCCAAGATGTGGTCGGGAGCTGCCAGCGCAGGTCGTAGCCGTGGCTCTCACCATCGCGGGAGACCAGGGTGTCCGCGACCACGAATACGTCCGGCCTGGCGAAGGTGATGCGCCGGTGGTGGATGGCAGGCTTGCCCCAGCCCTCGTAGAAGTCGCTGCCCTCCTGATAAGGGTAAGCGTCCGAGGGCCCCGGCTTGCCGTAGGCGTCATCATAGACGCCGTAGGCGCTGTCATGCTCCGGCGTGGTCTTCCAGCGGACGTCTGGCACCGGCCGATAGGGCATTTGCGAGGGGTCCGGAGTGCTCCAGCGTCGGCGCTGGGGGCGATTGTCTACCAATACCGTGCTATGACTGAAGGTGTCGGCGGTGTAGTGGGAAAGCGGTGTGTCGCTGTAATCGCCTCTGGCCGGGTCGAAGATCACCGGGCGCCCGTAGGCCCACATGACGATGCTCAGCTTGTCCTCGTGGCAGTGCTTCCAGCCGATGGGACCGGCATCGAAGCCCAGGTAGTTGGCATCCCGCTCCCAGCCCGAGCGCATGGCGAAGTAGCCGGCGTAGGGGAGCATGGTGGAGGTGAACTGCGGTGGCGCGCCCTCCTGCCCATCGGTGGCCAGCCAACGGAAATCCTCGCGGGCCGGGTAGTGCTCCAGGGCTTCGCGGAGCCGTTCGACCACCTGCACCCTGGCCCCATCCTGGTACTGGGGCAGCGTCCTGTCCGGGGCGCACAGGTGCACGTAGGG
>CAYRFY010000580.1:0-2925 GCA_964423635.1 uncultured Armatimonadia bacterium
TGGCGTCGGTGAGGTCCAGGGCGGGAGCGGCCGGCACCAGCACGAAGTCGTCCACACCGTCGAACTGCAGGCCCCCGCCGGATCGGCCTTCGCACCACGTGGCCCCGTGAATTGCACCCTCATGGCCGTTGCCGGAGACATCGCGCAGCACATCGCCTGCGCCCTGGTCGAAGTCCCAGGAGGCGACGATTCGGGGCTGAGCCTGGCAGACCCAGGCGCAGCCGAGGAGAAGCGTCATCGTCCATATCAGTCTGTGCATACCTGTCACCTGTCGTGGATTGGGAAGTTGAGCGAATAGAGAGCGGCGCCGCCACCGGTGGCACGCCCTGTAGCCATTGTTCCTTCCGGTCGGTGCGCCTGCAGACCTCCCCCGGAGGAGGAGGACCGGCGGCGGGGACGAAGTTCTGCTCGACAGGCCGAACACGGGCGAGGGCCTCCCACAAGACTGAGGCCGCCACCAATAGCGAACAGGCTACTATGAAGGCATTCCCCTCGTTGATGGCGTTTTTACTGGGCTCGGTGGCGTTCCGCAGGAACGCGCTGCAACTGCTGCGGCTGCTGGGCCTGCTCACACTGCTGATGGCGGTCTACAGTGTGCTGTTCCACTACGTGATGGAGTACGAGGGCCGGCGGGGCGAGTTCAGTTGGTTCACCGGGTTCTACTGGACGATGACGGTGATGTCCACTCTGGGCTTTGGGGACATCACTTTCCACTCCGATCTGGGGCGCGCTTACGCCGTGGTGGTATTGGTCAGCGGGCTCATCTCTTTGCTGATCATCTTCCCCTTCACCTTCATTCAGTTCTTCTGGGCGCCGTGGCTGGAGGCTCAGCGGAACGCCCAGGCGCCCCGGGAGCTGCCTGCGGGAACCAGAGGCCACGTGATCGTCACGGCGAAAGAGCTCGTGTCCGAGGCCCTCATGAGCAAGCTGGCGGACTACAAGGTGCCGCATGTGTTGCTGGTCCCCACGGTGGGCGAGGCCCTGGTGCTGCATGATGAGGGATATCGGGTGATGGTCGGCGAGCCGGACAGCCCGGAGACGTACCACCGCGCCCGGGTGCGAGACGCAGCCCTGGTGGCGGCCACCGGCGCCGATGAGGTCAACACGAACATCGCCTTCACCGTGCGGGGGATCTCGGCGGATGTGCCCGTGGTCACCGTCGCCGCCCGGGCGGCGTCGACGGACATCCTCGAGCTGGCAGGGAGCAACCACGTCCTGCTGCTGGGCGAGATGCTGGGGCACGCGCTGGCCCGCCGCGCCGAGGGCAATGATGCGGTGGTGCACACCGTGGGACGGTTCGACGGTCTGAGCATCGCCGAGGTGACCATCAGCCGCACGCCCCTGGCGGGGCTGCAGATCAAGGGCAGCGCCCTGCGCGAGCGCTTCGGGGTCACGATCGCGGGGGTCTGGGACCGGGGGCAGTTCCATTCCGCCGGCCCCGAGACGGTCCTCGAGCCCAGCGCGGTAGCCATCCTCGTGGGCACCCAGGAGCAACTGGAAGCTCTGGACGCGGATCTGATGCAGAGCCGAGGCGACCGCCCCGCCGGCCCGGTGCTCGTGGTGGGCGGAGGTCGTGTGGGCCGCGCCGCGGCGGACATGCTGGCCCGCCGCGGCACGCCACACCGCATTCTCGAGCGCGACCCGGCGCTCTGCCCGCCGGAGGACGAGCGCTATGTGCTGGGGGATGCCTCGGAGTTCGAGGTGCTCAAGCAGGCGGGCATCCTGCAGGCCCCGACGGTCATCATCACCACCCAGGACGATGACACCAATATCTACCTGGCCATCTACTGCCGGCGGCTGCGGCCGGACGTGCAGGTGATCTGCCGCGCCACTCACGACCGGAATGTGGACACTCTCCACCGCGCGGGCGCCGATTTCGTCATGTCCTACGCCTCACTGGGTGCCGGGACGATCTTCAACCTCATCAGCCGCAGCGACCTGCTGATGGTGGCCGAAGGCCTCAATCTCATCCGCGTGCCCACCCCGCCGTCGTTGCAGGGGCGCACGGTCGCCGGCAGTGCGGTGCGCGCGCGGAGCGGCTGCAGCATCGTGGCGGTGATCGCCGAGGGGCAGACCACGGTCTCGCCACCGCCTCAGGCCGTGCTTGAGTCCGGATCGGAACTGATCCTGATCGGCACCCTGGAGGCCGAGAGGGCGTTTCTGCGCCACTTTGGGACTCATGGGGGGCGGCCGGGGTGAGGCGGGGGCGGGCGGGGCGATGGCGCGCGGTGGCTCGTTGACACGGCGTCCACGCGCGTGCATACTCCGTATCCATAGCAGTCCTGCTTGCGAAGTGTCATACTTGGGGGCACAACCATGAGATATCACATCAAGCATCTGGGCCCCATCAAGGAAGCGACCATCGACGTCAAGCCGCTGACGATCTTCGTCGGCCCCAACAATGCGGGCAAGACGTGGGCGATGCACCTGTGGGCGTCGATAGCGGGGCCGTACAACCACGACGCGGTTGTGGACGCTGTGGTCGAGGATGGTGCCGACAAAGCTGGCTACGAGGATGTCTTTGCATTCGCGGGCGATCTGGCGAGCAAGGGCACTGCGAGGGTGGACCTGGTTGAGGCCGCGCCGCGCCTTGTTACAGCGTTTGTCAGTGATCTCTGCAGGATGGCCGTGCGGCGTCTTGCTGCCTACCTGGGTACGACCCGCGGGAAGTTCCCAGGCCTCGCCGTCTCGCTTGACGTGGCGGACAACCTCGACGCGATCCTTATGCGACTAGCGAGCATGGAGATCCGCATTCGCGTTGGCGGACGCGATGGCAGTGAAGCGCTACTCCTGAGAAAAGGGCGCGGTCAGACCGTATGCGAGGGTCTAGTCGTCGACGGCGCGACAGACAGTCCCTCAGCCGAGTTGCTGGCCCAGCTAACGGCATCCACGCTGCTACAGGCCGTCCACCAGGCAGTGGTGCGT
>CAYRFY010000580.1:2935-5402 GCA_964423635.1 uncultured Armatimonadia bacterium
ACGTGGTGTGCTTCCCGACTGAGCGTCCGTTGCCCTTCTGCGGCCTTATGCCTCCCCTCAAGGTCCTGGAGAGCACCATCCATCTCGGTAGCGGCGATCCGAGCCCAGACCGGGCGAACTGGCCCGTGTCACAGCCACTCGCGAACGCCCTCTGGGTGGCCGCAGACGGGGCGAAGGCATCACGACGGCCCTCAAGCCACGCGGGGCTGGCAGACATTCTGGAAGCCAGGGTTCTGGGGGGGAGTGTGGCTGCGGACGACGCCGAGAGCGGTACTGAGTACGTGTTCGAACTCCCCGGGACCGGTGTGCGTCTGGAACGCGCCGTGTGCTCCTCCATGGTGAAGGAGCTCGCGCTGCTCGCCATCTACCTCCGCTACCAGGCCGAGTCCGGCGATGCCCTCTGTATCGACGAGCCGGAGATGAACCTGCACCCCGAGGCGCTGGTGAAGCTCACCGAGTTTCTTGGCATTCTCGTCAACAGCGGCCTCAACGTGATGGCCACCACGCACAGCTCGTACCTGGTGGACCACCTGTCCAATCTACTCAAGGCCGGCGCACGCGAAGACCGCGACGAGATCGCGCCCAGGTTCTACCTCCAGGACCCCCGCGCTTTCCTCACTCCGGATCAGGTGGGCGTGTACCTGTTCGAGGACGGTAAGGTCCGCAGCATCATGGACGATGACGGCCACATTGACTGGGGCACCTTCGGAGACGTCAGCGACCGCATCAGCACCATCCACTACAACCTGTAGCGGAGGACAAGATGCCCTTCAACAGGCTCCTGCTCTGCGCTCTCGAAGATGACTGCAGCTATAACGAACAGGGCGTGAAGGTTGGGTTGCGCACTCGAGAGGGCATCTCAGCTATGCTGTTCAAGCTGGCCACCCACGTGAAGGAGAGCCGCAAGGCCCTCGACCTCAAGGACAGCGACAGGCTGTGCGATCTCCTGTTCTACGCGGTCTCCGGGAAGCGCGCTGAGACCCAGCGGGTGCTGTGCTTCGTCGAATGCAAGGGCACGGACGTGCCACACGCGATCAAGCAGATCGCGGAAACGGCAGGCGCCGTCCACCGGAAGCTTGAGCGCGACCTCCACGCACAGGTCCGCTTCATTGGGGCCGTGCGGAGCCAGCATGGCTCCTCGCCCAGGCAGAAGCCCAAGCGGAGCGAACTCGGCCCGTTGGAGTATGTCAAGGTCTGCCGGACTAACTCCCAGCTTGAGGACCTGATCGTCGAATACCTCGACAGAGGCAGCAGTTGAGCCGGCGGATCTGCTTGCCCGCACCTTCACTCCACCACGAGGCCCGTTCATGCTCACCACTCTTACCGACGTGACCCTCCGCGATGGCGCTACAATGACCGTCCGGCTCATGGAACCCCCGGAGGAGGACTATGCCCGGCGGCTCTTGCACTTCCTGCGCCACAAGGACGATGACAGCATGCGCGGCATCCGCCAGCGCGTGCTGGGGCAGTATGCGGACCGCTGCATCGACCGCTACTTCGTGGGCGAGGTAGAGGGGCGGATCGTGGGACAGGTGTGGTACGGGCTGCCGCGGATCGACGATGGACGTACCTTCGGTATCGGCAACTTCGGCCATGTCTACACCGACCCGGACTGGCGGGGGCAGGGCATTGCCCACGAAATCACGCGGATCGTCGTGGATGACTTCAACGCCGAGCCGACCGGGAGCTGCCTGCTGTGCACCGCCGGGCAAGGCGCCGGGCGTATCTACCTTGACTATGGTTTTGAGACCATTCCGCCCGGCGGCTCCTACGGCCCGATGGGCCTGATCAAGCCCTCCGCCGCCCCGAGCTTTGCCGCCCTGGACGAGAGGTACTTCGCCCCCGGACTGCCCGTAACGGTGCGGCCGGGACACATCGGCGACCGCCACGATCTGGACCGCATGCTGGACTTCTCCGCCCCCTGGATCGTTGCGAGGGAGCGCTGGCACCTCACCGGGCTTGCCGCCCGTGTGCCCACGTTCATCTCCGCCCTGCACTATGTCGAAGACGGTCGCGGCCTGATCGGCGTCCTGCAGACAACGACCGGCAGCCTGGTAGGCTATGCCTTCGTGCTGGCGCTTGGCTCGCGCTGGGAAACGGGACTGAGGGTGTTTGACATCGTCGTGCACCCGCACTACCTGGCCGACGGTGCGGCCCTGGCCGCTGAGACCCTGGATCTGGCGAGGGAGGCGGACGCCACGGACATCCACGCCACAGTGGCCGCCTGCGACGAGGCGAAGCTGGCCCTCCTGCAGGCGGTGGGCTTCGCCGAGCGGTACCGCTACAATGAGGCCTTCGCGTGCTCGGACGGCACGCGGTGCGATGTGTTGCTGCTGAGGGCGGAGGAGTAGCGCAGGTAGGGCTGGAAACCGACGATTCAAAGCGCGGCCTCAACGGTCCTCCGGACCGGACGGCATGCGGCGGCCACAGGCGGGGGAGGACACGACCCGACGGGTCGCCACGCGCC
>CAYRFY010000581.1:0-5401 GCA_964423635.1 uncultured Armatimonadia bacterium
GTTGAATGCCAGGGGATTGTACGAGCTGCTCTTACCGGGAGCGGACGCTCTCAGAGTGACATTCTCGGCGACATTCCCGGCGAAGCGGGGGTTTCGGCCGGACCTCTATAGGTGCGGCCGAAAACCTATTTCGGCGGGTCACGGACCCGCCGAGTCGGGCTGGAAAGCCCGATCCCGCCTTGCGGGACGGCTGTGAACGGCTTTTCGGCCGCGCTTCTATAGCTCAGATTATGCAGGTTTCGGGCAGGCGCCGACTCACGTCGCCTCACCCCCCCAGCCCCCCTCTCCCTTACTCGCCGATACGACCGGCGAGACGGGAGGAGGGGGGAGAACGGCAGTACTTCGACCGTTCCGGACGCGGGAATGGCGAAATGTGGCCCCAGTGCGTTCATGCATAATGTGAGTGGAAAGCCCGATCCCGCCTTGCGGGACGGCTGTGAACGGCTTTCCGGCCGCGCTTCTAGGGACGCGCCGTGGGGCCCTGAGGGCGCGCCGCGACGCGGAAATAGTCACAGAGGCCGTCCACGATGCCGGTGGCGATCCGCCGCCGCCCTGCGGCATCCCGCAGCAGCGCCTCCTCCCGCGGGCAGGAGATGTAGCAGCACTCCACCAGCACTCTGGGGGCGTCGGTCTCCCGCAGGACGCGGAATGGCCTGGGCGCGATGAGGCGGCTTGCCGTGCCCACCTCGCGGCACAGGGCGCCTTGGATGAGATAGGCCGGCTGCGCGCTCATGGGCGACCAGTAGTAGGTCTCGGTGCCGGCGACATCTGGCCGGTGGTCGCTCCCCGGATGGTTGCAGTGGATGCTGACGAAGATGTCCGGGTGCAAGGACTTCGAACAGATCACGCGTGCCGTGAGTTCCGTGCGCGCCGTGGAGCCAGGCTCAGTCAGCGGGAGGTCGGATTCGCGGGTGAGCACCACGCGACTGCCCTTGTCCACCAGCAGGGCTTTGATCTCCCGGGCGATGGCCAGGTTCGCGTCCTTCTCCTGTAGGCCGGAGCGGCCCACCGCGCCCTCGTCGCCGCCGCCGTGGCCGGGGTCCAGCACAATCAGCTTCCCCCGCAGGCCGGGAGCGGCATAGGGGCGGCGGATGTCCAGGGCCAGGCTGTGGCCGTCGGGGTAAGAGACCTCATAGCCCCTCTGCTGGGCGCCTACGAGCTCGATCCAGAGCTGGGCCCTGTCGGGCGCGATCTGCCGCAGTCGCAGGCCGCCTACGAAGTCCTCGATCGGCAGACAGCGCCAGCGGCAATCCGCTTTCCCGGCGCCGAACAGGTCCAAACAGAGCCGCTGCGGGGCCACGAACTGACGTACGCGGAAGGGCACCCGGCCCCCGACCGACAAGGTTATCCGGACACCCGCCTCCGAAGGGGCCACCGTCACGAGGGCCACGCTGCCCGGTGGCGGCGGCGCGCCGGGCTCCAGAGTTCGGACGCTCACCTCGTGGGCGTAGGCCGTCACGCCCCGGGCAAGCCGCAGCCTGTACCAGCCACCGACCTTGTCCTCGGCCCACAGCGGCACGCCCGCCGGCAGCTCCGTCAGGCGGGGATGCGACTTGCTTGGCCCTACTCGGACAGGGGTATACGCACCATTGGTGAGCACGAGGCGAGAGGCCCAGGCGGGGAGCGCTCCCAGGAGGAGCAGTACCGGCAGAACCGGGACGCCGGTATGCCAAATGCTCCGGGCGTGGCGGCGTTGACGGTCTCGTCGCACGCGCGGTATCATGGCATGGTCGGTCATCTCAGTGCGGTACCATCCCATGCCGGTATGGGCGGCGACACGGTCTGCCCTCCGGGAATATCCGCCGTTGGCCGTCACCCCTGGAAACAGGAGGCATTATAGCATGGGCAGATTCCGACGTCGAGGATGGCGCGCGGGCGTATCCCTGGTGGAGATCACCGTAGTCAGCGGCCTGCTGTCCGCGATGTCCGGAGGCTCCAACGCCTTCCTGCAGGTCCAGAACAAGGCGCTGGGGACCCAGTGCCAGGTGCAGTTGCAGCAGGTGTACAGGCTCATTCAGATGTACACCGACGACAATGATGGGCGCCTGCCCCGGGCGTGGTGCTTCCCCTGGCGCCAGAATGCGGCGGACCCCTTCATCCTCACCAACGCCCTGGGTGTCCGGGACTTGTCCACGCGGAAGCTCTTCATCTGTCCGGCGGCCCCACAGGGATGGATGCAGTTGGGGCTGACATACATCTACAATGACGCTCTCAGCGGGCAGCTTCTGGACAACGTGCCCAATCCCTCGATGACGTGGCTGATGACGGACGCCAACATCATTGACCCGCGCCTGCCCGCGCCGCATCTGGGCGGGTACAATGTGCTGTTTTGCGACGGGCGGGTGAAGTGGCTGCCCGCCGAGCAGGCGCGGCAGTTCGTGCGCCTGCCACTGCCCGAGGTCAAGCCGGAGACCGACGCTGAGGAGACGGAGGACAAGCCGGAGGGCGAGGACGCCGGGGCCAAGCCGGAAGTGGAAGGCGACGCGGAATGAGTTCCGGGACAGGCGGTGCGGTCCCGCTTGACGGCGGCAAGTGAGCCTGTCGGCTAAGTAGACTGGGCCGCCTGCGTGCCTCCGTACCATGGCTTAGAACGCGTAGGATGAGTGTCGCCATGGCCCTATGGATCTGTTTGCTGCGCATTCAGGACGCGGCCGGCCACGGGCCGTCACCCGGCCGCGCATATTCGGGGGCGCGCAAGGACTTTGCCGACACGCTCGAGTGCACCCATGTGGGTTCCTGATTGGCTCCGTCGCCGGGTGGCACTCCGGCGCTCCCGCCGTGGGCTGCGCACGATGGCCGCGGCTGCGGCCGCCGCGCTCCTGCTGGGAGCGCTCGGCGGTCTGTATCTCGTCTCGAGCCCAAACATGTGTGCCTCGTGCCACCACACGCGGCCCGCGGTGAGCACCTGGCGCACCTCGCCGCACCGGAAGGTCCACTGCCTGGAATGCCACGCTGAGGTGAGCGTGCCGAGCGACCCTCTGGGGCGGGCCCGGGCCTGTCTGCAGGCGGCCGGGCGGTTCGCCTCCGGCGGGTCCGCCGGCGAGCAGATGGCCACCGACAGCGGCCTGTGCACCCGCGGGGGCTGCCATGACGCCACAGCCGACGAGACGGCACTGCAGGACAGGCCCTTCGCCTTCGACCACCAGAAGCACCTGGAGACGGAGCGCGAGACGGTGGAGCTGAGCTGCATCTCATGCCACCCCCGGTCGGCCCACAGCCCGGCGCCCGGCCCGGCCCGGGACACCTGCGCCCTGTGCCATCAGGCGGATATGGTTTCCTCCGCCTCGCCGGAGCAATGCACCGACTGTCACCCGCGGCCCATCGGCATCCACGAGGGCAGTGTGCCCCACGATGCTCTAAGGCCCGCGGGTGAGGACTGCCTGCTGTGCCACGGGACAGTCTATTCCGGAGGGATGGAGGCGCCCCGGGAGCGTTGCCTGAAGCACATGACCGCCGGGGATTACGAGCAATCCCGTACGCTGCCGTCGCTTGGGCACTACATCACCGTCACCGAGCGCGGAGTGGCGTGCTTCGAGTGCCATGAGCGACCGAAGCACGGATCGGGTCGACGGCCGGTGCCAAAGACGGTCGAGGAGGCCCGCAGGGGCGGGTGAGGCGCCGTCTCGCTCCCATCACAGCTTCGGGCGGGTGGCGCGGTGGGCCGGTGGCCACGGCCCGGACGACGGCCCGCAGGTCTGCATTGACGGCGAGCGATGGAAGCGACACGTCACAATCGCAGGAGTAAGAGCATGACGGCTCTGAACGTGGGTCTCGTGGGCTGTGGAGTGATAGGCCGGCACTATGCGCGGGTCATCACCGATTGTGGATACTCGCAACTCGCGGCGGTGTGCGACCGCGAGCCGACACGGGGGCGCCGGTGCGCCGGGGAGTGGGGCGCCGCCGAGGTGTTCGTGGATCACGGTGAGATGCTGGGGGCGGCGAGGCTGGACGCCGTGGTGGTGGCCACGCCGGACTTTTGCCATCGCGAGGTTGTCTGCGACGCGCTGGCGGCTGGGGTGCCCGTGCTGTGCGAGAAGCCTCTGGCGACCACACTGGCCGACGCCGACGCCATCGTCCAGGCGGGCCGGGCCAACAACGTCCCGGTGATGGTCAATTTCGGCAATCGGCACCGGGCCAACGCCCGCCGCGTGCGGGAGCTGGTGCTGTGTGGCAAGCTCGGCCGCGTGGAGCACGTCTACATTCGGCTCAACGAGCGGCTGTGCAAGACTCTGACCATCTCGTGGCTGCAGCGTACGTCGCCCGTGTGGTTCCTGCTGTCCCACTGCGTCGATCTGGTGCGCTGGATCCTGGACGAGGATTTCGTGGACGTGTCCGCCCGGTCGGTGCAGGGAGTAGTGGCCCGTACGGCGCCGGGGGTGCCGGATATCGTCAGCGCGCTGGGCACCACCGCCTCGGGCGTGTGCGTGAACCTCGAGAGCTGCTGGACCCTGCCGGACGGCTACTTCGGCAACATCGACTTCGCCCTGCAGATCATCGGCGAGGACGGCGCGATCCAGGCCGACTTGTTCCCGCACGATCTGGCCCTGCACCGCCATACCGATGCGATGGTCCAGGACTACTCCATGGACGTGGTCGCCGGAGCCGGCCACTACAGCGGCTGGTGGGAGGACTCCACAAGGTCGTTCTTCCAGGCCATCGCCACCGATGATCTGCCCTCTCCCGATGCGGCGGAAGCCAGGGAGGTCACCCGGACCTTGCTGGCCCTGGACGCCTCGCTGCAGGAGGGACGCCGGGTGCGGCTGGATGAGGTGAAGTAGCGGCTCCGGTCCTCTCTCGGCCCCTCGGGGCGCCGCGGGGCGCAGGCACCCCCTTCCGCACACCGGGCCTCCTTCCATGCAGGTCAAGAGGCCAGAGACGGCCAATTGAACCCTCCACGATTCGCCTTCCAGTCTTTGTCCGCCGAGACCTGAGCCCACGGAGGGATCATTTCGATGAGCAGCGGATTGTGGGAACCCGACTTCTCGCGCATGCTCACCGTCCTGCGCCGCGACGGTGAGCCCGACCGCGTCCCCTTCTTCGAGCTGTTCCACGACGGCCCGATCGTCGAGGCCGCCATGGGCACGCCGGTGCCTGGGGAGCCCGGGGCCTGGCGGGCGTACCGCATTGAGTTCATGTCGACCCTAGGGTATGACTACGTCAACGGGTACCACACCTTTGGGTTTCCGGGCGTGGAGGCGCTCATCTCGGAGGACACGGCGGAGCGGGGCGGGGGGCAGCGGGGCTGGCAGGACGAGCACCGGGGTCCGATTGGGAGTTGGGAGCAGTTCGAGAAGTACCCGTGGCCGCGGATCGAGGAGGCGAGCTTCGAGGACCTCGAGCAACTGGCGCCCATGCTTCCCGACGGCATGAAAGTGACGGCCACTTTGCCCGGGGGCGTCCT
>CAYRFY010000582.1:0-5368 GCA_964423635.1 uncultured Armatimonadia bacterium
CACGGACCGGTACGGTGAGCTTCGCTGCGGGCTGTCTTTTCATCACCTTCGGCCATGCGGAGGGTGAAGAGCTGGAGCTGGGCGAGGAGACAGAGGCCATCACCCTATCCGCCGCCGAGGACTGGCGGCCACTGCTGACCGACCCCGAGCAACGTGTGCTGATCGCCTGTACGGAGGCCAACGAGGGGCGAGTGGTGGTGTTCGGCACCGGTGACCGGCTCTATGCCGAGGGCGTCCTCGGCCACATGCGGGGCATCGACGGCCTGCTGTGGCGATCGGTGGTGTGGGCGGCGAGCAAGCCCTTCCCCATGCGCTGCGTCCCTCCCTACGTGACGGCCCGCATGGATGACTGCAATGGCACGTACAACGCCTTCGATTACGTGAGGGTGATGAACCGCTACGGCATCAGCCCGAACCTGGGACTGTTCATCGACGAGATGGGGCCCACGGACTGGGCGGCGGTGAAGCGTCTTTTCGACGCGGGTGGAGCGGACCTGTCGATGCACGCCTTCCGCGACGACTTCTACATGTCCCGGCCCGACTACAAGCCCTTCGCGGTCCTCCCGGACAAGCCCGACCTGTCCCGCGGAGGTAAGGAGACCCTCTACGAGGGGCTCTCCATGGACCACGACACCGGTCTGGACCTGCCGCCGGAGACGGTGCGCCGCAACTTCCGGCGCACGGACGAGGCGTTCGCAAGGGCCGGTATCCGCCACAGCCGAGTGCTCAACGCGCACTTCGGCGAGGTGGGCTGGTCGTCGGTGCCGCTGCTACTGGAGCGCGGTGTGGACATGCCCTGCAACAACTGCGCCCTGGGGCAACTGTACAGCAACCAGCCCGCGTGGAGACCGCGCCCTTACGGCATCCGGGGCCCTTCCGGACGCCACGGCCTGACCATCGACCGCTGCCCGCAGCACCCGGAGATGACCATGATCAGCATGAGCACGGGGCACCTGGGCAAGCCCGAACTGGGCGTGGACATTCTCCGGGGCCGCGTGCCCTTCCTGGGCGAGTCCGACACCCCGCTGCCGGCGGAGGCCGCCCGAGTTGGGAGCACGGTGATCAAGCTGGGCCTGGACGCCCTGGGCTTCGGCCTGCTGTTCACACACGAGGAGCGCATCAACGCCATCAGCCTGGCCGACTGGGAGACGGTGGTCACCTCGATCGTGGAAAGCCTGCAGGACTGGGACGTTCAGTACGCGGGCCGCGAGCACGTCAGCATCATCTGCAAGCGTCTCCTGGACTCGCGGCTGGTACGCGCCAACATGACGGACGGCGGCCTGAGCTGCGAGCTGTGCGGCCGAACGGACGGGCCTTCCCCACTCACGGTCTGGGACAACGACGGCGCCGGCTGCGTCCGGCGCGTGGTCGAGATCGCCCCGATCGAGGGCTACGCCGCGGTCTGCGTCTAGATCGCACAGGGCAAGAACCTCACGGCCGCCGGGCTTCCGTCCGGTATGTGTTTGGCGCAGTCCGGCGGCTGGGGGCGGCCGTGCGCCCTACGTCGTGCGGTCCCGGTAGCTCCCGCCTAGTGGGCCCAAACGGCACGCGGCAACTGTTAGTGGGCGGCACCCGGACCACGCTAGATGCATGCCGAGCTTGAGCCCGTCGAGCCGTTCGGTCGGGAGTATTCCAGGGGCTCGCGCCCCTGGCTGTGTGACGCCGCTGCGCGGCGCCACGCGGTCCTTCGGACCTGACGGCCAACGGCACGGAGTCGGGCTGGAAAGCCCGACCTACGCGACGGCCAACGGCCAGTTGTCGTCGTCGGTTCGGTGGGTTTCCTATCACCCACAAGCGTTCCCGCTCAGCGGGATCGCCAGACTCTCCCGGCAAGCGGCTCTGCGAGCCGCCGGGGGAGGTGAAATGGAGGGCGGCACGGGGCGCTAGACACATACTCCGCCCGGCGGCCCGCTCTTCACTCCCGCTTCACCGTCCCCCGTGTCCATACCGGTGGGCGAGCCCGGCCGCTTTGCGCCGCTCCCTGCTTGCCCCTTGCGCGAAAGGTCCCCACGGCTTACAATCCTGCGGTCCCGCGGTCTGGGGCACCCGCCACCAAAGATCACCTCCGAAAGCAGAACTCATGGCCCACGTTCCACCCACAGTCCCCGTTGACAGGCCCGCTCTGCCGGTAGCCTACATGCGCCTGATGGTCGCCTCCGTGCTGGGCATGATCATGTTCGGGGCCGTGCAGGTGATCCTGCCCGTCTCTCTCGACGCCATCGGCAGCGACCTGAACCTGAACTTCGAGCAGCGGGGCTCGCTGGTCGCCCTGCGGATGGGGGCGCTGACTATCTGTCTCCTGGCCGTGGGGTACTTCGGCGAGCGCTCCGGCAAGCGTCACGTGCTGTTCTGGGGGCTGGTGGTCATCGGGGTAAGTCAGGTGATGATTGCCCGAGGGGCCGGCTACCCGCAGCTACAGGTTGCCATGGTCGTGGCCGGTCTCGGTTTCGGGGTGTTCGAGGCCCTCGTCAATCCGCTGGTCGCCCAGCTCCACCCCAGCAATTCGGCGCGCGCCCTGAACATCATCAATGGGCTGTTCTCGGTGGGTCTCGTGGCCGGGGCCCTGGCCGCCGGTGAGCTACTACAGGCCGGGCACTCGTGGCGGCTGGGGTTTTGGTACTGGACGCTGCCACCGCTGATCTGCGCGGTGCTGTACATGACTCGGCGCTACCCACCGCTGCCGGTGCAGATCGAGGGCCACACGCAGGTCCAGGAAATCCGGAGGTTTGCCCGCACACCACTGTTCTGGGTGCTGGTCGGCTGTATGGTGCTCGGCGGGGGCTGCGAGGGTGGGCTCACGTCATGGTCGCCGAACTTCGTTGCCGAGGAGTTGGGCGCTTCGGCGAGAGCCGGGGCCTGGACTACTATTCTCTACGGCGCCTTCATGGCCGTCGGCCGGTTCGCCAGCGGCTCACTGCTGGCCCGCATGCGTCCCGCGACGCTGATGGCAAGCTCCGCTGTCCTGTGCGCCCTGGCGACGGGAGCGCTGGCCTTCGCCCACACGCTGTGGTCGGCGTATGTGCTGTTCGCCCTCGGCGGCCTCTTCGTGGCCTGCTTCTGGCCCACCCTGCTGTCGATGGGCTCGGATCACATATCATGCGGCTCGACCACGCTGTTTGCGCTGCTCGGTGCCGCCGGGGTGACCGGCTGCACCCTGGTCCCGTGGACCATCGGCGTTCTGGGGGACATCGTCGGCCTGCGCGGCGCCGTGATGGTGCTACCTGCGGCCCTCACGGGCGTGGTCGTGCTCCTGTTCGTCGCCACCCGCATGGTCAAGCACGAGCATCAAGCACCCGCGGGATAGCGCCGCGCAGACCGAGACATGCCAAGGCTCCGCCTCAGACCGACCGGGCGGCGGCCCCGCCTTCATCGCAAAGAACGACGGCGGCCGTGCCGACTAACGAGCCGAGCCGCAAAGCCCTACCTGCGCGGCCCTCGAGACCCCATCCCCCCCATCCCCCCCGTCCACACAGCGGACCACCTGAGCCCTATCGCCTGCCGATCCTCACGATGCGGTGGTCGGTCACTCCCGGCACCACGAACTGCTCCCATCCGTCCACCTGCGCCACCGCAAACTCCTCATCGCTCAGGCAGTCCTTCACCCCGCAGACCTCCCAGCCGGGCCTGACACGAACAGTCACCGGGTCGCTGCGACAGAAGGCGTCCAGATACATATCGTCCGTGCCCTTCTGGATGTGGATCAGGTGGAGCAGCCAGCCTGCCCCGTCCTCACGCAGAGATAGCTTCACCGACCGCGGAGCGGTGGCACGGAACCTGGCGGACACGCCCATCATGTCCTGCACCAGCGTGGTGAAAAGACGCGCCAGGAACGGGCACTTCTTCCTGGCGTACCCACCGAAAAACGGCACCGGGAAGTACGCCACCTGTCCGTCCCCGAACTCGTTGCACAGAAGACCGGGCCACTCGGTGCCGAAGCCCGGAGGCGCATGGTCGTGATACACGTAGTGCCCGGTGTCAAAATCGCTCTCGATGATCGGGTCCGTCAGCCACGCCAAAGCGCGGGCACCTTCGCGCGGCCGGCAGTACAGCGCGTGGTTGGCCGGGTTCATCAGGCCGCTGGCGACGTCCTTAATGACCAGGGGCATATCCGGCACCTGAGGGGCGAAGGCCGAATCGAGGCGGTCCAGGTAGGAGATGGAGTACTCCGACCGCTCGCCGAAATCAGCACCCAAGAGGTCGCCCAGCGAGAAGTTGTCCAGGAGCTCGCCGCCGGCTCCGCGCAGCGAGGTCTCGTAGTTCGCGATCAGCCTCCCGCCCTGCCCCACGTATTCCCTTAGCCCGGCGGCCAGATCCTCGCCCACGTGGGGCATGCAGGGCAGGATGAGCAGCTCGTACCGGCTCATCTCCTCGAGGCTCAGGCTGTCGAGCCGGATCTCCCAGGGGATATGCGCCTCCATCAGAAGCTGGGCCACCGCATGCTCGTTGCCATACGTGGCGCCTCCATGGTACCCCCCCTCACCGGCGCGGCTCATGGCCTGCAGCATCCGCGCATTGGCCGCCGAGTGCAGCACGGCCACCACCGGCACCGGCCGGGTGTCCCGGCAGACGGTCTCGCGCTGGGCCACGAAGTCGAAGGTCTCCTGGATGGTGTCCCAGATGACGGAGGGCACCTTCCCGCCCCGGTCACCGCAGGGGTACGGGACGTGGTTGATGTTCAGCGCCCCATTCTGGGCCAGAGCGATGGCGGAGAGTCCCTTGATGGTCTCGGGCGTGGTGACGGTCCAATCACCCCACGAGCCCTGGCTCTCGGGCATGAACAGTGTGAACGGCTTGCCCAGGGCCTCGCAGTACCGCGTCGCGTGGTCGGCGTGGAGGTACTCCGGGGGATGGGCCTCGGTGGAGAGATAGTGCGCGCCCTCGTCTAGTGTGTCGGAGATGGAGGCGGGACTGCCGCAGCCGTTCCACGACCAGCTCAGCCCCGGGCGCTCGGCATCACACGCGGCCTGAGTCGCGTGGATGAAGGCCTCGCGGGTGTCCACCTGGTAGCAAAGCAGGTCCTGCCATTGCGCCACGCCGAACTGCCCGGGCTCCAGCTCATAGCCGAACCGGGCGCGGAACTTGGCCTTGCAGGCATCGCAAAAGCACCCCTCGGGCGAGAAATACTGCAGGTCCAGAAACCAGCCGTCGATGGGGTAATTGCGCGTCACCTCGGCCATATGCGCGCAGACGTGGGCACGGAACTGGTCATTGCTCATGCACGAGCAGGGGTACAGGAACATGCGCAGAGGCTGCCCGTCCCGGCCGATCTGGCTCCACTCCGGGTGCACCCGGAACAGGTCCCAACTGAGGATGATGTTGTAGTAGGAGATGAACTCCAGCCCCGCCTCCTTGGTCCCGCGCACGATCT
>CAYRFY010000583.1:0-5353 GCA_964423635.1 uncultured Armatimonadia bacterium
CCTCTCCTTCGCAAACACCGCTCAGGAGAGGGCTACGGCGAACGGCGAACGGCCGTGGCGCGTGATGCGTGGCGCGCAACGGCAAAGGCAACGGCAACGGCTGCGGGCTCGGAAGCCCGCGGGCACGGTGGTTCTCTGGGGTGTGTTGCCGACGGCCTGGGAAGTGCTCGGCCAACGGCGACGGCAACGGCGGACGGCACGGAGTCGGGCTGGAAAGCCCGACCTACGCAACGGCGACGGCGACGGCGACGGCAACGGCAAGGATGACGGCGACGTAGGCTGGCGAGGTCGACCTACGCCTTCACTAACGGTGGGAGCGATGAGAACGGGCGGCCTCCAGGGCGGCGCGGCCGACCGTGTCGCGAGGTCCCGTGTAGCCGGGACCACCGCCGGCGACGTAGCCGTCGCTGCGCCCCGTCTCGTCGCGGCTGACCCAGAAGGCATACAGGCGGCCATTGGTGAGCTCGAAGCGGAAGCGCACAGGCCTGCCCTGAAGATCCGGAAGCTCGGCGCCGCTTTCCCAGGTTACCGGCTCGAGTGTGCCGTCGGCCGCGAGCGGGCGGCAGTTGGCCAGGGTGAAGGGCCGGATGGGGCTGCCGTCTACGTCAAGCAATTCCACGCGCAGCGCCCCCTGTGGGGCATCCACATTGACGAACAGATGGCGGCCGGAGAAGGTGATCGGACGGGTGGTGAGCGTCGCCGGCTTCTCGCCGGCGTCCATGGAGGCGAAGCCATCGCGGCGGAGGAAGGCCACGCCGGTGGCGCCGCGGTGGTACATGCCGTTTTTGAGCCAGTGCCCGTTGCGGCGGTCCGCGTCGCCCTGGAAGCCGGTGTAGTAGATGCAGAGCGTGTCGCCCTGTACCGTGCAGACATTGCCGACGGACTGCACGTATCCGCGGTCCCAGACATCGCGGCGCTCGGCGGGGATGTGGGCCCTGCGGTCCGGGCGGTGCCAGTGGAAGCCGTCGCGGCTGTAGGCGAAGTTCAGCTCGGTGATCTTGGGCAGTCCCAGGGCTTCGCAATCGGGGTTCTCGGGACCCCGGTGGATCTCGAAGACGCCGAGCATGATACTCTCGTAGGCCACGGCGTCGAGGTTGTAGAGCTGTGGGATGAAGCCGATGTCCGGGTCGGGCGGGTCGTCGCGGTCGGCCATCGCCCACGGGACCGGCTCATTGTGCTCCCAATGGGCCCCCGCCAGGAAGTCGTCGGACTCCCAGTATTCCCGTGCGCGGCCCCTGCCTCCGGAGCGGATGCTGTGCACCCACTTTTCCCGGAAAGGGTTGTAGAAGTGTGTGCTGCGGTCGCCGGCGGGGCCGGTGGGGGTGCGGTTGGTCCAGTGGATGCCGTCGGGGGAGCTCATGCACAGGCCCGGCTGGGTGGCCCCCGGGGGTTGCAGCCGCAGGGTATACCGCCGGGACGGGTCTTCGCAGTCCCAGTCCGGCACCACCGTCCACGAATCCGGGGTCAAGTCGGAAGGCAGCACCTGGTTGGTGCCCGGGTTCACGTCCAGCGACGGGCGCTCCCAGTTCAGCCCGTCTTTGCTGGTGGCGTAGCAGATGGTGCCGATCCAGCCGGCCTCGTACCACATCTTGAAGAGGCCCTCGGCCGGGTCCCACCAGACGCCGCCGCTCTTGGGCACCGCCGCGGAGTTGAGCGCTCCGTGTCGCTCCAGCTCCGTCTCAGGCTTGAGAATCGGGTTCCCCGCGTACTTTTCCGGCATGTGGAAGGTGCGGTCCAGGTCGGTGTGCTCCACCAGGAAGTCATCGACGAACAACTGCCGGCCCACGTCGATGGGAACCACCTGTGGTCGGGCTTCCAGGTAGGGGACAGGCAGGGGATCGGTGCCGGCCATGACGATCGTGGGCGGGGGCCAGACCGTGGGGAGCACGATGCCGTTGTACAGGCGCTCGCCACGGTTGTCGGCCCAGGATGTCGGGTACTCGGCGGTCTGGGTGGCGCTGTGAAACCCGGCGAAGAGCACGTACTTGCGGGCGATGAGCTCTTCGCCGGGCGCCACCGTCTTGCGGTACACCCGGACGATGTCCAGGCTGCTTTGTCCGAAGAGCTGGAAGGTCTCCGGGGGCGTGACGCGGGCAAAGCCGCTGCGCTCCAGCCAGGCGCCCTGTGCGCAGGCGCCGGGGTCGCCCGGGTCGGGTGTGATGGCCAAGAGCTCGCCGGGCCGCGCGACGCGGATGATGGCCGGATGGTCGATGCTGCGGCGCAGAAAGGACATTCCGCTGAGGTAGTCGGGGAGGTCGGCGGCCACATAGCTCCGGTCGGTGAACAGGAGCACGTCCGGTTGCAGGGTGTCAACGGCGCCTTCGCCTACGAACTCGATGCTTGCCTGGGGGGACACAGGCTCGGCTCCTTTCGCGTCTCGCAGGGTATTGAGGGTTCCCAGGGCGGCCAATGCCGCCACCGCGATCCATGAGGGTTTCACCTTGCACCTCGGGCGGCCCGTATCCGGCGTACCGGCGGGCGGTGCGGGCCGGAGTGGCTGCCTTCCGACGGTGGCCTTGCTGGACAGACACCATTCGTCCGTGGGAACGCGGCGACCTGCCTGCGCGCTCTACCGGGGCGGACAGGTGGCGGCCCGGCCTGTAGGGTCATGCGGACGAGATCATAGCGCTGCTTGTGGAGCACCGGGCGCTGCTGCGGCCGCTGTGAGGCGCAGTCTCGCCACCGGCGGGACGGCACGAGCCTCTGCAGTTCCTCGAGGGCCGCCGGCTCGGGACGAACGTCGCTGAGCGGATGCGCAGGACTTCGGCGCCTGAATCGGCGGTGTGCGGGGTATACTCCCTTGCCGAGGGCGGTACCTACTCCATGGCACCTGTTGGGTGGTAATCCGGATGCGCAGCTTCTGGTGGTTGTTCGGTCTGCTGTTTGTCTGCTGCCTGGCCGTGTACGTCGTGGGCACGGGGTGGCTCAGCGCCACGGCGGTCAATACCGCCGTCAGACACGGGCGGCGCCAGCTCGAACCCGAGAGAGTCGTGGCGGACATGACGGCGGCGCAGCAGGCGCTGCTGCAGCACCGTGACCGGGTGCAGACGCTGGGTTTCCTGTTTCCCAATCCGGATTTCAGCGGGGCCGATGCCCTGTATCAGCAGATCGAGCAGTTCCGTCAGCAGTTCCAGTGGCTCGCCACCTCCGGGGCGACGGAGGCGGCCCCGACGCAGCAGTTCGCCGCGGCCATCGAGCAACTCAAGGCCTTCCGGGTTTCCTCGCTGAGCGTGATGAGTCCGGGGATGCAGACGGCCGTGGGGGTCCTGACTTTGGTGCTCGGCGTGCTGGCGGCTCTGCTCTTCGGGGTGCGTTTCCTGGCGGGCGAATAGCCCGCGGGCGGGCGAATAGGCGGGGGAGGGGCGGCCTGAGGCACGACACTCCCCGCCCAACAATAGCAGGCTCATGCGGGTGTGTAGAGGGTACGGGCGATGAACTCGTCCTGCCATTCGGGCTCGAGAAGGACGAATCGCACCGAATAGCCCGCCAGGCGGACGACCAGGTCGCGGTGACGCTCCGGGTGCTCCCTGGCATCCAGAAGCTCGTCTGGGTTCACGCAGTTGAGCTGCAGCATGCCCACGCCTGAATGCGAGAACACCCGCTCCAGCGCGGCCAGGGTGTTGTCGTCGGTCTGGCCGAGGGGGAGGGAGAGGGTGAGGAGACTGTCGGCCGGACAGCGGCTCAGGTCGAGTGCGGCCGCGCTGTGGATGGTGGAGGTGAGGTCGCCGCGGCGCAGGCGGGAGGGCACCAGCCCGGGCTCGAACACATCGCCGGTGCGGCGTCCGTCGGGTGTGGCCGAGGTCAGAGTGCCCCACCAGAGGGTTTCTTTGTAGACGTATATCCCCAACTGGAACGGCCCGCCGCGCTCGTTGACCAGGTCGCGGGTGTTTTCGTGGATGTCCTGTAGCAGGCGCTGGGCCAGGGCGTTGGAGACCGTCGAATTGTCTCCATAGTGCGGGGCGGCCAGGGCCTCGGCCCGCATGGCCTCGCAGCCCTCCCAGTTGTTCCGTACCGCGGTGATCAGCTCGTCCAGCGAGTGCCGCCGCGTGGTGAAGCAGAGCGTCTGAATCGCCAGGAGCGAGTCGATGAGGTTCGCGAACCCGGTGAGAGGCAGTCCGTGCGGGTTGTACCGCCCGCCGCCGGCGGTGTAGTCCCGGCGGTTGTCCAGGCAGTCGGCCAGACAGGCGGAGAAGAAGGGCGAGGGGTTCACTTCGGGCCATACGCATCCGTAGCGGCCGATGGCATGGCACATCTTGCGGATGGCGCGGAGGATGTTGCCGGAGACCCGCGCGTAGAGCTCCTCGAAATCCCGGGCGCCGTCGAGCTTCTCGCACCGCAGGCCCACCTCCGCCTCGACCTCGGCGTGATCGTGGATGGAGAAGTCCAGGATGCGCAGCATGTTGAAGTAGTTGCTCGCCCCCGCCGAGTGCTCGCAGCCCTCGATCATCACCTCCCAGCAACCTCCGGCCACATATTGGCGGGCGTCTTGAAGACGCTTGCCGGCCTTGACCTGCGCGGCGATCAACGCCTCATCGCTGAGCAGGGCCAGCGTATTGCGACCGGCGGCGAAGCTGCGGTTGATGCGGGCCAGGTATTCCGCGGGAGAGTCGGGCGAGATTCGGCAATGGGTCTTCGGGAAGTTGAGCCGCAGGTCGTGGTGGGCATCGAGGAATAGGAAGGTGAGGTCGTTGCAGACCGGCTCGCCCTCCGCGTCGCAGCCGCCCAAAGTGATGGTAGTGGCCATTTCCAGGCCATTGACGCTGTCCTTGACGGGCCTGTCCATGTCGTACTTGGACTGGGCGAGGATCAGGAAATGGCAGATGAGGTCGTAGGCCTCGTCCCGGGTGATGCGCCCGGCCTCCAGGTCGGCCCGGTACAGATCGCGCAGGGTCAGGTCCAGATGGCCGAGGAGTGAGCTCACGATCCCCTCGATGGAGCCGCAGAGCTCGAAGAGCAGCCAGATAGTATTGAGGCCCTCGTGGAAGGTCCGTGGGGCGCGCCAGGGCACCTCGCGGGCGGTCTGGGAGATCCATTGGAGGTTGCGGCGCACGGCCGGGTCGGCGGTCGCGGCCAATTGGGCCTCCGCGGCGTCGGCGAACTTCTCCGCGATGTGCTTGACGGCCAGGAGGCTGCGCATGGCGCAGGAGATAAACTCGGTCTCCTGCGGTGTGGCACAGTCGGCCAGTTGCGCCTGGGCCTGATGGTAGATGGCCTCAAGACCGTTGTGCACCACATTGGGGTATGCGAAACAGTGGTGGAAGATGGCGTCGGCATAGGGGGCGGCGAGATGGACGCCCCTGGCTCCGGAGGCCCGGTACTGGTCGAACTCCAGGGGGTTGGCATCGCGGAACAG
>CAYRFY010000584.1:0-1078 GCA_964423635.1 uncultured Armatimonadia bacterium
CACCGAGGCCCCGGAGGGCGACGAGGGCGAGATGTACCTGCCGGAGACCATCTGCCGCTGGGAGGGCTGGAGTCTGGTGGCTCCAAGACCCGGAAAGGCCGTACCTCAGGAGGGGGTGCCGGCGCCCACCTCCGCCGCCTACGGGCTCGAAGTGGACTTCACCCCGCGCCCGGGGTCGCTACCGCGCCTGAGGTTCGGTCACGAGTACCGGGTCCGCGCCCGACTGGTGGACCTGGCCGGCAATGGCCTTTCGCTACAGCAGGCAGATGATGCCACCGCCGGCGATGCCGTGGTCTACACCCGTCAGGAGCCTTTGGCTCCGCCCGCCGTCGTGCCCCGCAAGGACCTCTCCGAAGCCCGTGGCGAGACGGTGGACCGCGTGGTGATTCACAGCTTCAACTCCGCGCCACCGCTGGATGAGGTGCCGACCGACGACGTGTCCGAGCGACACCTGGCGCCCCCACGGACATCGCAGGTGATGGCCGAGACCCACGGGATGTTCGACCTCCCCGAGGGCATGAGGGGAGACGCGGCCACCTTCGACCTCATCGTCTCCCGAGACAATGCCCCGGAGACCTTCTATGACTCTGACAGCTTCGCTTTGCCCTACCTCCCGGACCCCATCGCGCTCGGGGTCGTGGTACGGCTGGGGCCCCTGGGGTCGGCACGTCCCGAGCAAAGGACGCTGCGGATCCCCTTCTCCGGGCAGTGGCCGGACATCGCCCCCTTCCGCTTGCGGGTCGTCGAGCCCACCCCGGCCGTCCCGGCCCCGCGGTTCGACGAGGGGCAGCGGGTGCTCCTGATCCCTCTGGCCAAGGCCGAGGTGGCGCAGATCTCGCTGAGCTGCTACATGGAGGCCCCACAGGTGGAGCGCATGGGGATGTGGCACTGGACCGTGCAGGGCCTGGTGGAGCCTACCTTGCAGGCCTCGCGGCTCTCCGCGCAGGAGAAGCGGGCCGTGCGCCGCTCGGCCCCGAAGCTCTCCGAACTGCGCGGTCTGCAGCGCCGGCTCTCCATCCCAGCCGCTCAGATCGAGAAGGCCGAGCGCCTCAACTCGGCCGCACTCGATGCCATCCAC
>CAYRFY010000584.1:1088-5352 GCA_964423635.1 uncultured Armatimonadia bacterium
GCAGCCGCTGGTCACACCGGACCTATCGAATATCCAGTCGACCCGCAAGATCGGCTCCACCTTCACCCGCCTGTCGGCCCACTGCCCCATCGACGGCAAGAGCACCATCAAAGTCGACGTCGAGGCCGCCTGGGACGACCCGGTGGACAACATCACCGAGCCGGAGCCGCGCATCGTGCAGGGGACCGACCATGTGTGCGAGATCCCCATCGAGGCCGATGACACCCGCCTCTCACTGGTGGAGCCCCTCCAGATCGCGCAGGTCCATCTGGAGCAGCCGGCGCCCACCGCCGTGGGAGCCATCGCTCAGCCCGAGCGCGCTGTGATCGCCCTCCCCGGTCGCAAGCACGAGTTCGGCGACACACGCTATCGCCGCGTTGTCTACCGGGCCGCCGCGACCACACGCTTCCGCGAGTATCTGCCCTTCACCGACGAGCAGATCCAGTCCGGGGAGCAGGTGCTGACCCGCGCCTCCGAGGGCGTGGCGGTGGATGTGCTCAGTTCCGCCAGGCCGGCGGCACCCAGGGTGCTCTACATCGTGCCGACCTTCGCCTGGTCCAGGGTGGACATTCCCGGCGGAGTACGCAGCACTCGTACCGGCGGCGGCCTCCGCGTCTACCTCGAGCGCCCCTGGTACTCCTCAGGAGACGGGGAGCTACTGGGCGTCGTCCTGTACCGACCCCGCTCTGCCCCGACACTTGCCATCACAGCCCTGCCCGTTGACAGGACGAGGCCGTACGTGAGCCAATGGGGGCAGGACCCCATCTGGCGCACCGGGGCCATCAGCACCATGCTGGGGCCCGAGCATTTCCCGGGCGCCGTCGCCACCGAGGCCGATCTCAGCCTGGAAGAGGTCGCGCCCCAGACCGTACGCGTCGCCGGGCACGAGGTGGGTTACGACGCGGACCGGCAATTGTGGTACTGCGATCTGCACATTACTCCGGGAGACTCGTACTACCCCTTCGTGCGTCTGGCCCTGGCCCGTTACCAGCCCAAGTCCGTGCACGACGCAACGGGAGACGTGAAGCTCTCCCGCGTGGTGATCAGCGACTTTAGCCAGCTCGCCCCGGATCGCGCGGCGACGGTGAGCTTCACCTCCCCCAACCCGCAGACGGCCACCGTAGCCATCACGGGCAACGCCGTCGGCGTCTCCTCGGCGGGCCATGGATCCGAGGTGGAGGTGACTGTTGAGACTTCGCGTCCCGAGGGTGGGGCGGACCTGGCGTGGGTCCCGGCGGGCGACCGCGTGGTCAAGCTCCAGCGCGTCCGGGGAGAGGCTCTGTGGCGCGGGGAAGTCACGCTCCCGGCACGGAGGGGCGAAAAGCCGATGCGCCTGGTGCTCAAGGAATACGAGGTCTTTACCGGCGTGGAGCCCAGCATCACCCACGTCCAGGCTCCGGAGTACAACCGGCGATTGGTGTATGCCGACGCGATCGAGGTGTAGAGGTCCTGCCAAGAAGCGCACATTCGCCTGGGAGTGTCATCGTGAGAGCTTCCGCTCCCGGTAAGAGCAGCTCGAGGAATCTCTTGGGATGTAGCGAGATCCTTCGCCCAAGCGGCACTTGTGACGCAGGCGCTCCAGAATGACACGAGCCGGGCCGGCCGGGGCTTTTCAGCCCGACCTCCAGCGCAACGGGAGAGGGCCGGCGGGTCGGGAGTAGCGACTGCTACCCCTCCCCAGGCAATGGGATGTTCTCGATGCAGAACGGGGTCTCAAGACCTGGCAGCCCCCGACGGATGACGGTCAGGTCCAGGTGGTCCACCTCGACCGGGGCGGGATCGCCGAAGCGGTAGCGGATCGTGACCTCCAGGCCGCCCTCGGCCGCCGAGCCGCGCAGGCTGATGACTCCGTCGTGTCGGGTGGTGCCGTCCTTGAGGGCGAGGGCCGCCGTCACCACGTCCGCGGGCGGCTCAGGCACCAGCGGAGGGTACTTGAGGTCCACCGTCACCGTCAGCATCCCGTCCAGCAGGTGCCAGGTTCGGACGCTGCCCGTTACATCGCCTCCGGCCACGTTCGCCCCCAGGGCACCCGGCTGCAGAGTGACCAGCGTTGACTTGACCTCCGCGTAGCGCAACAGCCGGCCCTCGAGGCGCTCGATGAAGCCCGCGGGCCTCACCGGCGCCGCCAGAGCGATGGCGCAGCCCTTCCAGGGGGCCAGGGGGATGGGCACCATTCCGGGGGCGGCCTCACTGTCGGCGTCGGTCCGCGGGGGCAGCGTCTCGCCGGAGTCTGTCACGGCCGTAATAGTCGGTGAGAGCCCGGCCAGCAGGTCCACGAACTCGGGGGCCGCCGGAGTGATGGACAGACGAATCACCAGTTGGCTACGCCCATCGTGCAGCGGCTCGGGATCCCCCCAGCGCAGAACCATCGAGCGGCGGCTCTCGAGGCCGACGCCGTCCACGTGGATGGAGAAGTCGCCCACGTCCGCGAAGGGCCGCGGGTCCACGGAGATGTCCCCGGGCCGCAGCAGGATGTAGTCCTTCCCGGACGTCACCTCGAAGACGAGCCCCGCCTGGCCGCACAACTCAAGCAGGATCTCGCTCAGTGTGGCATCCTCCATGTCCAGAACGATCTCGGCCTCGGTTGGTGGCTGCGAGAATGCCGAGGTCAGATGGCTCCCCGTCACCGCGCGGACCTCGGAGAGGGCCTGTTCCAGACTGCCCCGGACATCGATGTCGTAAGTCGCCGGGCCCGTCCAGGGCGCGCTGGTGGCCGCCGACTGGGCGTCGGCGGAGAAGGGCCCGCAGGGCCAGACAGCCATGAACACGACTGCTGCCACAATGCGCATCCTCGCCCTCCTCCGTGTGCGAGCGTCAGCCCTTGGTCTTCCCTGACCTGCCTCTGCCTGGCGCATGCGCTATCCCCCCTGCTATCTACTCCTCACTGTAAGGCGGCACCATGGGCCTGTCAAATGCTGTCGCAAGGAGACCGGGGCCGGTGTCGCGGTCCGCGGGGCCACGAGTTCCGCGGACAACGGACGGGGCAGGACTCTGCGTCCCGGAGTGGGAATAGACTGACCTGCACCCCGCCCGCGCAGGCCGCTCCAGCGCCCCTGTGACGATGAAGACCGTGGCGGTGACCGGCGCCGCCGAGCCGGACCTGCCCGGCACTCCCCCGCGCCAAGCTCAGAGCCGAGGTGTCGTCTTGACGCCGGATACCGCGCCGCACGAAGACAAGGACCACAGCACGGACATCAACCCGTGGGTGCCTATCGGGGCATGGGTCCTGTGGGCCACGATCCTCCTGGGATGTTGGGCGGTTGTGACCATCATGGTGTGGGCTTCTGGGAACCGCTTCGACCCCGAGGACATGGCCTGCGCCGTCACGATCCTGCTGATCGGCGGAGCCGCGCTGGCCGGCTGGCGGCGGCTGGACGCCATCTTGGCCCGCACGGTCGATGCTCCCCGGACCAGGGGCCGCCGCCTGCTGGTGCCCGGCCTGGTGGTGGCCGCCATTGCCGGAGTGCTTTCAGGGCTGTCCGCGTAGCCGCGGGCCATCCCGGCAAGACGCGGCATGGAGGTCTTGTGATGCGGACGCTGTGGACCGCAATGGCACGGCCGGCACTGGTGCTGTGGGCTCTGGGGCTCCCACGCCCACAGCCACTGGTATTCGCTGTTCAACGCCTTCAACGACGGCTGGTGTCCGGGGGAGCAGTACAGCGCCGATGTGGTGGGCAGGCCGAGCTTCTACATGACCGACATCCCCGATCGCGTGTGGCGCAGCGAGTTCGTCACCCAGACCACCGGGGTCACCACCTTCTTGCTGCCCGAGCTGGGCAGGCTCACGGACAAGGACGCTCTGAAGGACCGGGGCCCCAGCGAGTGCTGTATCGCCGCGGCCATGGCCTACGGCGTGCCGCTGTGGACCGGAAGCATCAACAAGGACGTGGTGGAGGAGGTCTGGGACGTGCAGCGAGAGTTCGGCATCGACGCCGCCGGCTTCGCCCCCTTCTGGGAGCAGGCGGACTTCGTCTGCTCCCACCCGGACATCCGCATCAGCAGTTGGCGCAGGCCGGGGAAGCGCCTGATCGTGGTGGCCAACTTCGGTGCGGAGGAGGCACAAGTCTCTCTCACGCCCACCTCCCCGGAGCCGGGGGTCACCTTCGCCCCGGCCTGGCAGGCCGACAGCCTGACGGTCGCCGATGGCGAGGCCCATCTCACCGTCCCCGGCTATCGCGGCGCGCTGCTTTTCGCCGAGGGCATGGCCAAGCCGGATTAGATGCCCATATGCACCGACTTCTGCACAGATGAATCGAGTTCTGGG
>CAYRFY010000585.1:0-5336 GCA_964423635.1 uncultured Armatimonadia bacterium
CTTCCCGATCTCGCAGGCGGCGTCGATCATCTGCAGACTGAGCTCGGTCTGCGCCGCCACCATCTCCTGCACCACATCGGGATAGTCCAGCATGAAGGGGAGTGCGGCCTCGAAGCCCATGACCATCAGAACCCACCAGATGGGCTCTCCGGGCACGATGGCCAGCCAGGAGCCGTCTTGTTGACTCTGGCGCCAGGTCTCAGCGTAGGTCGGGGGGATGCGTTGCGGCGAGAAGCTCAGGCGATCCCGCACCCGCAGCCAGTCGTCGGGGGTCTTGACGAGGTAGTCCAGATGCTGCCGGACGGCGGTCTTGGTCTTCCAGCGTCGCACCGTGGCCCCGTCCTGGTCGCGGACGGTCACCGTGTCCTCGTCTTCCGAGAGCGTTTCTTCCTCCAGACGCAGGGAGCTGTCGAACCAACTGGTGGCCAGTACATCCATGTCCAGCCAACGTAGGGGGTCGACGTCTCGGGGCAGACCCTCGCCGCGCCAGCGCTCCACCGTCTCGGGCCAAAAGCAGATCTCGCACAGAGGTATGCGGTCGGGCACTTGTCCCGAGAGCACTCGCCTCATCCGTTCGCGTGTGGTCATCCAAGACCCTCCATGAAGAGACGACTGTCGGTCGGTGGGCGCAACCGTCCGGGATCGCGTCGTTGCAGGCCGGCAGACCCGTGGCGGAGTAAACGACGGCGGTGCCGGCGATGCGGGGCCCGCACTTCACCGCAGCGCCGCGACCAGAGCCGCGGTATGGGCCGGACTGGTGCCACAGCATCCTCCCACCACCGTCGCCCCCGCCTGCACCAGCGACACTCCTAGCTGCGCGAACTCCTCCGGCCCCATGGGGAATACGGACTCACCCTGGATGAGCTGGGGGATTCCGGCATTGGCCTTGGCCCAGACCGGGCGGTCGGTGTTGTCCCGGGTGATGGCCACCACCTGTCGCCAGGTCTCATCGCTGAGGCGACCGCAGTTGGCCCCGACCAGGTCGGCCCCGGCTGCGGTGAGCTGCTCCGCCGCGGCCTGTGGGGTGACGCCCATCATCGTGGCGGGGCCGCGCGCGCCCTCGTCGTAGGTCATCGACACCGCCACCGGAAGGTCGGTGAGGCTCTTGGCCGCCTCCAGCGCGAGCTTTGCCTCGGTGAGGTCGGCCATGGTCTCGATCACCAGCCCGTCCGGTTCGCCCTGCAGGATCGCCCGCACCTGGGCCACGAACACCTCGCGCAACTGCTCCTCGGTCAGCGTGCTCGTCAGTCCCAGCAGCTCTCCCGTGGGGCCGATGGAGGCGAAGACCGCCGCCCTGCCGGCCACGCCCTGCTTGCTCAGGCTCGCTCCGGCGCGGTTGATGGCGTCGTGATCCTCCAGTTTCCCCTTGGCCAGCTTGACGGCGCTGCCTCCGAAGGTGTTGGTGAGCACGATCTGTGCGCCCGCTGCGGCGTAGTCCGCGGCCACGCCCGCGATCTGCTCCGGGTGGGTGAGGTTCCAGGCCTCCGGGATGTCCGACCCCAGTCCCCGTAGGGCCAACTGGGTCCCCCAGGCGCCATCGGCGATGATGGGCTTGGTCCTGCTCTCCAAAAGTGCGGCGATATCCATGGTCACCAGTCCCTTGGTGTCTGAAAGCTATTGGAAGACCGCGCGGTATCCAGGCCGAGGCTACATTGACACCAGCCGCAGGCAGGCCGCGTTTTGCAGCTTGTTGGCGGCGTCGGTGCCCAGGGCATTGCCGACGAGGATCGAGAACGCCAGGCGCCTTCCTGACTTGCAGTGCACATAGCCGGAGAGGGCCCGGGTTCCGGAAATGTAGCCGGTCTTGGCGCGGACCTTGCCCTCGGCCGCCGTCCCCTTCAGGCGCCTGCCCAGCG
Organism: uncultured Armatimonadia bacterium; assembly: GCA_964423635.1. Taxonomy (GTDB): domain Bacteria; phylum Armatimonadota; class Zipacnadia; order Zipacnadales; family JABUFB01; genus CAYRFY01. The sequence goes on from CAYRFY010000585.1 coordinate 1,857, forward strand.
TTCCGTCCTTGCCCATCACGGGCAGACTGTCCACCCAACCGGATTTCGCCCGCATGTGGCGCAGCACCTGCACCAGGAACTGCGGCGTCACAGAGTTGAGCCGTGAAAGCCCCGAGCCGTCGTACATCAAGAAGGCTTTCGAATCCGCACCAAAACCCTCCGCCCACTTGTCGATCAACGCCACGCTGCCGTGACACGATCCGTTGCCGGTCTTCACAAGAGAGATGGTACGCTGCAAGGCCTCGGCGTAGTTGTTGTCGCTGTGCTTGTTGATGGTGGTGACAAGCCTGGCCAGCGGCTGGGAGGTGTGACACGCCAGCTCCACGGCACCCTCGGAGGTTTTTCCGCCTCGAACCCCGTCGGCGACGGTGATGTCCAGGCGTTTGAGGGCCAGGAGCAGCAGCGTGGCGGCGTGCAGGCCGGGTTGGCGTACGGTGATGCGGCGCTCCACACGGCGGCCAACGCCGATGGGGCCGGTGAGGCCCACCATGTTGCGCCCCAGGTGTCTGTAGATGCCCGGCGTGGCATCGCCCGCGGCCGTGACGGCATCGGGGGCGAGCACGAGAAAGTCCGAGTACGGCTCGAGACGAAGGAGCGGCGCCTTGCCCGGCGCGTCGGCCCCGCGCACAATCACGGTCACGCAGCCACCATCCACGGTGAGGGCACTTACCTCCGCGGCGTAGTAGGCGTTGAGGTAATCATGGGACCAGCCCGCTCCCAGGGCGTCGTCCGAGAAGCCGCCGGTGTCCGCCACGAGGCTGCCGGAGACTCTGCGCACCCCGGCCTGCTTAAGCTTCTCCGCCAGTCGGTCGAGATCACCGTGAGTCAGCGAGGGGTCGCCGCTGCCCCGCAGGTAGAGATTGCCTTTGACAAGCCCCCCGGCATCCGGCGCCGCATCGGCCTTCACGCTTGTCTGGTAGACGAAGTCCGGGCCGAGGAGGTCGTAGGCCGCGGCGGTGGTGATCAGCTTCTGGTTCGAGGCCGGGTTCACCCGGGTGTCCGCGTCGTGGGAGTAGACGGTGGCGCCACTGTCGGCGTCGACAACCTGCACCCCGACCTGGGCATAGCGGAGGTCCGCGGCACCCACCAGGGCATCCAGGTCGGCGGTGAGGTCGGCCGCGCAGGGGACGACAGAAAGAGTCACGAGTGCGGCGAACAAAAGGGGAAGACGCGGTCGTGGCATCACTGCAATACCTCAGCGGTCAATGAAGAGGCCGTCTCCGCCCATGCGAAGACGGCCTCGTAGTGTGCTCGCGGATTGCGACAGTCGTCGGGGGGCGTCCCGCACGACACGAATCGCCGCTCTTGCCCATCGCCCACCCCTCAGTCGCCACACCCGTTTCTACCTCTGGGCCCACCACTGCTTGACCCTTGCCAGTACCTTCTCCACCGTGAATCCGAAGTGCTCGCCGAGGTCCTTGTAGGGCGCGGATTCACCGAAGGTTTCCATGCCGATGACAAGGCCGTCGCAGCCCACGTAGCGGGCCCAGCCCATGGGAGCGGCGGCCTCCACCGCGACCCGGGCCTTACAGGCCGCGGGCAGAACGCTCTCGCGGTACGCCTCGTCCTGGGCATTGAAGACCTCGCAACTGGGCATGCTCACCGAGCGGGCGGCGATGCCCTCGGCCTTGAGCAGCTCGGCGGCCTGGAGAGCGAGATGGGTCTCGGACCCGGTGCCGATGACGATCAGCTCCGGCTCACCCTCGCAGTCGGACAGCACATAGGCGCCCCGCATGAGGTCCTGCGGATCGTTGGGCGGCGGCAGCGGGGGCAGGGCCTGGCGGGTCAGGCAGAGCGCTGTGGGGCCGTCGGTGCGCTGGAGGGCGATGGCCCAGGCGGCGGCGGTCTCCGGCCCGTCGGCGGGACGCAGTACCGTCACATTGGGGATCACGCGCAGCGACGGGATCTGCTCGATCGGCTCGTGCGTCGGGCCGTCCTCGCCGACGAAGATGCTGTCGTGCGTGAACACACAGATCAGCGGAATCTTGGAGATGGCCGCCACGCGGATGGCGGGCCGCATGTAGTCGGAGAAGACCAGGAAGGTGCTGCCATAGGGGATGAAGGCGCCGTAGAGGGCCATGCCGTTGAGTATGGCGCCCATGGCGTGCTCGCGGATCCCAAAGTGCAGGTTGCGCCCGCCGAAGCTGTTTTTGCCGATACTCTCGGCGCCCTTGATGAGGGTCTTGGTGGAGGGGGCCAGGTCCGCCGAGCCGCCGTAGAGAGCGGGCACGGCGGCCGAAGCCGCCTGGATCGCCTTGCCCCCGTGGTTGCGGGTGGCGTCCTTTTCGTCGCCGACGGCCGCGGCCAGAGTGCCCGCCACGTCGGACGGCACGGTGCGCGACCACATGGCCTCCCACTCGGCGGCCAGCGCGGCGTCCTGCGTCCCGAGGCCCTGCGCCATCTGCTGCCAGCTCTCGTAGAGGGGGAGCAGCTCCGCCTTGCGGGCGGCGAACACCCGGCGGACCTCGTCGGGGATGTAGAAATGCGGCTCGGCGGGCCAGCCCAGGGCCCCGCGGGTGGCGGCGAGCTCTTCCTCACCCAGCGGCTCGCCATGGACGCCGTGGGTGTCCTGCTTGTTGGGGCTGCCCATCCCGATGTGCGCCCTGGCCAGGATCAGCGTGGGGCGCGCGGTTTCCTGCTTCCCGGCGGTGATGGCCTCATCCACCGCGGCCATGTCGTGGCCATCCACGCGGAGCGTGTGCCAGCCGTAGGCCTCGAACCTCGCGGCTACGTCCTCGCTGAAGGCCAGCTCGGTCTTGCCCTCGATCGTGATCGAGTTGTCGTCATAGATGAAGACGATATTGCCCAGTCCCAGGTGTCCGGCGAGAGAAGCGGCCTCGGCCGAGACGCCCTCCATCAGGTCGCCGTCACCGCAGATGGCGTACACATAGTGGTCTATCAGCGCCCTGCCGGGGGCGTTGAACTTCTCGGCCATGATCTTGGCCCCGAGAGCCATTCCCACGGCATTGGCGAAGCCCTGGCCCAGTGGCCCGGTGGTGCACTCCACGCCGGGTGTCACACCGTATTCCGGGTGCCCGGGGGTCTTGCTCCCGAGCTGGCGGAAGCGCTTGAGCTCCTCCAGCGGCAGATCGTAACCGCTGAGGTGCAAAAGGGAGTACAGCAGCATCGAACCGTGTCCGGCGGAGAGCACGAACCGGTCGCGATTGGGCCATTGAGGGTCCCGCGGGTTGTACCTCAGGTGTCTCGTCCACAGCACGTAGGCCACGTCGGCCATTCCCATGGGCATTCCGGGATGGCCGGATTTGGCCTGCTGGACACCGTCGGCCGCCAGCATGCGGATGGTATTGGCACAAAGCTGATCGAGGTCATGGTTAACTGGCATTGCGGGAGTCGCTCCCTGTTGGCGAGTGATAGTGCCGGAATAATCGTGTCTCGCGCCTGCATCCCCACAGGCGACGGTGGGGATTGTACCGTTCCGGGGCGCAAAACTCAAGGACGGCGGGCAGGGGAGAAGCAGGG
>CAYRFY010000586.1:0-5333 GCA_964423635.1 uncultured Armatimonadia bacterium
TTTGGCCCGCAGGGCCATCGGCGCCCCGATAGGGGCGTCATCTAGCGGCGGCCGTCAGCCCGCCGCGGTCTTCGCGGAACCCACGGTCCTGCGGACCGGACGGCCAACGACACGACAACTTCGCGGCCCGGCGCCGTTTGCCGTCTGCCGTCTGCCGTCTGGCCCGCAGGGCCATCGGCGCCCCGATAGGGGCGTCATCTAGCGGCGGCCGTAAGCCCGCCGCGCTCTTCGCGAAACCCACGGTCCTGCGGACCGGACGGCCAACGACACGACAACCTCGCGGCCTGGCGCCGTTTGCCGTCTGCCGTTTGGCCCGCAGGGCCATCGGCGCCCCGACAGGGGCGTCATCTAGCGGCGGCCGTCAGCCCGCCGCGCTCTGCCGCCGACCACACACCCGTCGCGCTCTGCCGCCGACCGCACAACCGCCGCGCTCCCCTACCCACCTCCCTGCCTCGTCACCTTCAGCAGCAGGTCATCGGCAATTGGGGGTAGCTCCAGCGTGAAGCGCGAGCGCTTCTCCGGAACCTGCACCTGCGCCGTGCCGACCGTCTCTGCTGTGAGGGTGTCGATGTACTGGACCTCGTACTGCCCCGGCGGCATGTCCAGGATATACAGCGAAGCCCCCTCTAGAGGCGTGATCTCCTCCCGGGCCTGCTTCATGACCTCCGGATTGTGCACGTAGAAGAAGCCCTCCTCCGCACTGGCCATTCCGATGGCCTTGACGGGCCCTCCCTTGACGACCATGGCGTTCTTGAGCCGCAGGTCCTTGCCGCGCCGGTCGTATCCGGAGAAGAGCTTCATCAGAGGCTTTTGGTACTCGTACAGCTTGTGCCGGTCCCACTCCTGGTGGTACCAGTACAGCCCCGGGCCCGCGTTGGGCAGGACGGCCGAGGTCCACATGCCGATCCGGAAGCGCTGGGCGAACTCCTGCGGCGAGACCTTCCCGCCACTCACCGCGACGTACAGCGGGCCGTACTCGATGAAGATGAAGGGCTTCTTGTGCAAGGGCTCATTGCCTTTGTCGGCGAGCACTTTCCCCTGGTACGAGGCGCGCATGCCCATATCCGTGCGGAAGTCGCCGGTGCGCTTGTCGCTTTGGTCCCAGTAAGCGTCGGACTGAACGTATTCGATCTCGGGCAAAGCCCACATCTCATTGCCGTAGCTCCAGAACAGACAGATGTGGGTGACCACCATGTGCTGCCAGGGGTCCATCTGCTTGAGTGCGGCGCCCATTTCCCTGTGCCATTGGGACACCACGTGGGGATAGTAGCCTTCGGCCAGGTCCACCTCGTTCCACAGGTCCCAGCTCATGACATTGCGGCTGTACCCCCAGCGGGCGACGATGTAGCGGTACCGGTTGAGGAAGTCCTTCTTCACCTCCGGACTGGAGAAGAACATGGCCGGAGCCGCCACGTGACCTCCATTGCGGGTGTTCCACGGGCTGTAGCTCCACTCCTCATCAAACTTGTCCCGCCGCACCTGGCCATGGCTGTTGAGGGTGATCTCCAGGTAGATCCCATGGGCCTCGGCCAGGTTCACACAGTGGTCCAGCCGCCAGGCGTTGTACAGGTTGTACCGGCCGATATCGTCAAAGCGCGAGTGGTACTCATCGGACCACTCGATCCCGCCCCACCAGGCGCACATCCACGTGCGCACCATGTTGATGCCCTCGTCGTGGAAGCGCTTGAAGTAGTAGTCGAAGTCGTAGGTCCCCTTCTGATCGGTAGCATCGTCTCCCCCATCGCGCATATTGATACCGATGGGGTAGAAGAACTCACCGTTTTCGAACTCAAAGTACAGCGGGTCTTGCTCGCTCACACGCAGATAGCCTTCGGGGTGCAGGGGCGCCGTGGCGGTGAACCGTTGTATCGGGGAGCGCAGCGGGCCCAGAGCGTCGTCCACCGTGACGTAGCAGCGGTACTCGCCCTGCTCCCTGGCGGCGAAGCGGATCTTCCAGCAGGGCCGCCCCACGGGGTTCAGCCGCTCGAAGCCTTCCTCATTCTGGCTACGCTCGTACTCCTCGTAGAAGAACCCCGGCACATCGATCTGCCGCCCCGAGGGAGCGATGAAATGTCCCTGGACGTCCACCACCTCGGGATCGAAGGGATTGGTGTAGAAGGTGTCCAGCTCGAAGGTGACCTCGAGCTTCTCGTACATCGGCACCGAATCGGCGCTGAGGGCGGGGCGGATGATGCGCGGCGGCCGCGGGGCATCCGGAGAGGCCTCGGCGCGCCGGCCGGCCGGAAGCGCCTCGCCGTCCAGCCTCACATTGTCGATGTACAGCGTGCCTTCCCACGCCTGCTTGCCACTGAAGCGGATACCGAACTCCCGGGGACGGTGGAGAGCGTAGCCCCACGCTCGGCCGTGGCCTCCGGACTGCCAGATCTCCGAGTGGTTGGAGATGTCCAGCTCGAAATGGTTCCAGCCGCCGGCCTTCAGAGGCAGGCGCTTGCCGGTGCGCGGATTGTGCAAAAGCGGCGTCTGGTACCAGTAATAGTTGCGGTCCTTGAGATACACCAGGCCGTGGAAATCACTGCCGGCGGCGTCCACGTTCTCCGGTAGCCACAGGTCCAGAGACAGCGTGGTGTGTCCCGTCCAGTCACGCCACGGCTTGTACGTCACTCCGAAGCCCTCGGGCAGCTTCCCCGTGAGCTTCAGCGATCTCTCGCCCTCGCGGGGCTTGTCGGTGCTGCTTTCCAGACTCTGGTTCGGGCCATCCAACTCGCAGGGAGCCCACACCTCGTTCAGGGGCGAAGCCGGGTCCTCGAAGTCGAAGAGGACCGCCGCATGGGCGAGGGAACACAGGACGAGGGACATCAGGAGGGGCCAGAGCAGTCTTGCGAGCATGAAGAGGCCTCCGGAATGTGGTTCCGCTAGCAAGGGACAGGGACGGACGGCCGCGGTCCCGGGGACGGCAACGGCGAACGGCATGCGGGCGGGACGCCCGCGGTCCCAGGGACGGCGAACGGCACAACGGCGCGAGCGCCCCTCTTACAGACACCGGCGCCGCCCGCGAGTTCTGAGCTCTTCTACTCCGGCGCCGTGGGCCAGCTCAATGGCTGGCCGATCTCCTCCATCTGCTTGATCCCCAGGTACCCCAGGATCGCCACATCCAGCATCCCGTTGCCGGAGGCCCGGAAGACCAACCCCTCACCGGTACGCTGCAAGAAGTCGCGCCACTGCCGCTCCTCACTCCAGATGGTGTCCAGCGCGTCGAGCCACTGGGTGAAGGTCTCATCCGGACCCACGGTGGCCAGGTACTCAGTCAGCAGCCAGTACAGGTAGGGGCCCACCCAGAACTCCGTGGGTGGGCCGAACTTGGTGCCCCTGATCCAGCAGTCGTCGGTGACGTAGTGGTAGGCCTTAGACGTTGCCGCCGCGGCCGCCCGGGCCTGCTCCTCGCGGCCTGCGTACTTACTGGCAAGATAGCAGCCGAACAGCCCCTCGCCGATGTACATATTGCCCAGGAAGGTGTGGCAGCCACCCTCCACCGCATCCTCGCACTGCCAGTCGAACCACCCGTTGGGCTTCATCTTCCACTCCGACCACTTCACCGTGTTGTCCAGCGCCGGCCACCAGGAGTCGGGAACCTGCTCGCCCAGAAGCTGCATGGCGTAGGCATAGTAGGAAAGCCCCGACAGCGCCCGGCCCAGATACACGTCGCACTGACGCCCCTCCTGATGGTAGGTGATCTGCTTCACCGTACCGTCGGCGGCCTCCTGCAGGCGCAGATGCCGCACCACGCTGGAGATGCCGTCGGAATCCTGGACTGAGTACTTCACCAGATAGTCGGCGGCCTTCCTGCAGGCGGCGCTGAGCTTCCTGGCATACTCCGGCTTGTTCCCGACCCCCTGGTAGTAGATGATCCCATAGGTCAGGGCCCGCATCCACTCGCCCATCTGGTTGCTGTCGAAGCTGCCGTAGGCCTCGGAGCGGCCGCCCTTGCCGATGCCCATGTCCGAAAGCTCGTTCACCCAGGTGATCACGCCGCCCCCGGGCGCCTGCATGACCTCCATCATGCGGTTGAGGCTGTCCTCCAGCAGCCACTCGGTGAACCTGGCCCTCACCTCATCGCCGCTCTTGCGAAAGGCCTCGGCCGCCAGGGCCAGACCGGTGTCGCCGGCCTCATTGCCCTCGGTGTGCTTGCCCGTGGTGTGCGCGAAGAGCCGCAGGAACTCCGGATAGGTGTCTTCGTCCAGCGGGTCGTAGGTGTGGGGCAACGCGCCCTCGGTGTGGCCCATGATGTCGCCGTGGAGCAGGTCTCGCATCCACATGACGAATCCGGTCCGGAGCGATAGCACCGTGTAGGTCATGGACTCGCCGGGCCGCTTGACATAGAAGTCATCGCAGCCCACGCGGCCGCCCAGAAGCGACTTGCCCTCCCGCAGGATGTCGGTGACCATCAAGTAGTACCCGGGCTGAAGGCCGCTGAGGTCCACCACGCGGGTCACACGGGTGATGGCGCCCGCCGGAGGCGCTTCTCCCAGCGGCATTGTGTGCGCCGTCCTTGTACCAGAGAAGACCTCGTACAGCCTGATTTGCACCTCGTCCTCGGCCCGCAGGGCCATCTCGGCCCCGGTGCCCACCGCCATGAGCAGCGGAAGCTCCATGCTCCCATCCTCGAGGAAGACGATGTGGTCGCTCTCGTCGGCGCGCTCCCCGACCCACAGGGCCATGGCCGCCTCGCCCGCCTGTAGCTGCGTCGGCTCACGCTCGAGGTTCACCAGCTCGAAGCCCCCGATCTCGAAGTGAAGCTCGGCATCGTGGGGATAGTCGGACTCGCAGATGTAGAAGTGGACGCGATCCACCTTGTCCAGAGCCGGGATGTCCTCCAGCCGGTGGGTGACGTCCATCCACTGCCCGGCGCGGAACGTGGGCAGAAGCGTGTTCATCCGGCCCTGCCCATCGCTCCAGAGGATGAAGCGGATGGGCAGCCCGCCCTCCACCGTGGTATTGCAGCGGATCTTGTACCGGATGGCCTGGTAGCCGCTGAAGTCCAGCTTCGGGTCCGGACGTAGCTCGAAAGAAGGCCAGCCCTGGGGGTACTGGCCCTCATTGTGATGATCGATCTTGATCTTGAAGTCGAGAACCTTACCGCCCCAGGGACCGGGGGCGTCGGCCACAGAAACATGGCCCTCCTTGCCGCCGGAGTCGTTCCACTGTAGTTCGAAGAGGCTCTCGAGGCTCTTGCTCTGGGCGGCAATGGGCTTCTCGACCCACTGCTGCCACGGCATCAGATCCGCGGCATAGCCGGTGGCGCACAGGGCGCCCACGGCGACGATGACGGTGTATAGCTTCGGCATAGGAAGACCTCCTGGAAGACGGACGTACAG
>CAYRFY010000587.1:0-5319 GCA_964423635.1 uncultured Armatimonadia bacterium
CCCAAGCGGCGCAAGCTCGAGCTTGCGACGCCGACGCTCCAGAATGACAGAAACCTGGCCGGCCGGACTTTCCAGCGGGGCTTGTCGACCGGGCGGCACCGGTGTGAGCAGACGCGCGCGCCCTACAGTGCCTTTGTGTGCGATGCCATCAGGTCTTCCGCCGGCGGCGACCGCCGGCTGTGTGCGGCCCTGCATCCCGGGGCCGCCTCTGCGCCACGCCCGGCTTCGTCCGCGTCCCACCGATCCAGCGGAGGATCAACAATGGAGCCTTTGACCGTCCCGGCAGAGCTGGACTCTCTGGATGACATTCGGCGCTATGTGACGGCCTTTGCGGAGGCGTCGGGCCTCGAGAGGAAGGCGGCGTATCGCCTCTATCTGGCCGTGGACGAGATCGCCACGAACATCATCACTTACGGCTTCCAGGGCCACGGGGTGTGCGGCGAGGTGCTGGTCTCCGGCGATGTCAGCGACGAAGCCTTGACGATCACCCTCGAGGACTGCGGCGAGGCCTTTGATCCTCGCTCCCATGACATGCCCGATGCCGAAGAACTGGGGATGCCCCTGGACGACCGCGAGGTTGGCGGCCTGGGGATCTTCCTGGCTCTCAACGGTGTGGACCAGTTCGACTACCGGCGGGTCGAAGACCGCAATATCAACAGCTTCACCATGCGGCGAACGTCCCCGGAGAGCTAGCGGCGCCTCGCCCGAGACCTGGGCAGGGATCGCCGGCGGTTGGTGTGGACGAGCGACGGCCGCCGACAAGACAGCGGGACCTCTCCCGGGCGCGGCAAAGTCGTGGGCCCCGCGTCGGTCGCCGGGAGCCGCGGCCATACAGGCGGGTACCGGGGCTCGCGAGCGGAGGCGGTGCGGGCGCGTGCTTGGCCGGGGCCGCCGGCACAGGGGCGACAGGCCCTCCGACAGACAGGCGAGACGGTTCGCTCCTGCGGCCTCGTCCGGAGGGCCGGGCCGCCGCTGTCTAGATCGAGGGGAGAAGATCCGGTGCACGCCATCACGCTTCTGGTCATTGCCGGCCTGGTCTTCGCCATCGGGTACCGCTATTACAGCGCCTTCCTGGCGGCGAAGGTGCTGGCTCTGGACCCCGGCCGGCCAACACCGGCCGTTGTCCACGACGATGGCCAGAATTACGTCCCGACGAACCGCTGGATGCTCCTGGGACATCACTTCGCGGCGATCTCCGGGGCGGGTCCGCTGATCGGCCCGGTGCTGGCCGCGCAGTTCGGCTATCTACCGGGCTACCTGTGGCTGCTGGTCGGCGCCGTCGTGGCAGGCGCGACGCACGACATGATCGTGCTTTGTGCCTCCACGCGCCACGACGGGCAGTCGCTGCTGGGGGTGGCGCGGAAGGAGATCGGCCCGTTCTCGGGCTGGCTCTCTTCGGTGTTCGTCCTATTCCTGCTGATCATTGCCATGGCGGGCGCCAGTATCGCCATCGTCAACGCCCTGAGCCGGAGCCCGTGGGGTGTGTTCACCGTCGGCGCCACGATTCCCATCTCGATCCTGGCCGGGGTGTACCTGCGCTACCTAAGGCCCGGGCGGATCGGGGAGGCCACCGTGATGGGGGTGGCGCTGATCCTGGCCGCCGTCCTCGGCGGCGCGGTGATCCCCGACACGGCTCTGGGACGTGTGCTGGACATGAGCAGGGAGGAGCTCTCTATCGCCATCCCGCTGTACAGCTTCCTCGCCGCCGGCCTGCCGGTCTGGTTGTTGCTCTTGCCCCGCGACTACCTGAGCAGCTACATCAAGGTTGGCACGATGCTGCTTCTGGTGGCAGGGATGCTGTTGGCCAATCCCGTGCTCAAGATGCCCGCGGTTACCGAGTTCATCCACGGCAACGGGCCGGTGATCCCGGGGAAGGTCTGGCCCTTCCTGTTCATCACCATCTCCTGCGGTGCGATCTCGGGCTACCACTCCATCGTCTGCTGCGGCACAACGCCCAAGATGCTAGAAAGCGAGCGGGACATTCGTGCCATCGGCTACGGCTCCATGCTGATCGAGAGCATCGTGGCGATGACCGCCCTGGTAGCGGTGACGGTGCTGCCGGTCGGCGGCTTCTTCGCCATCAGCACGCCTCCGGAGGTGTTCGCGGGTCTGGGGATGCAGGTGCAGGACCTGGAGGAGATGTCGACGCAGGTCGGGGAACAGTTGGCGGGACGGCCGGGCGGGGCGACCTCGCTGGCCGCGGGCATGGCTAAGATCTTCTCCGGGATGGGCGGAGGCCCGCGGCTCATGAGCTTCTGGTACCACTTCGCCATCGCTTTCCAGGCCCTGTTCATCCTCACGCTCGTGGATGCCGGCACGCGCGCCGGCCGCTACCTGCTCCACGAGGTCGGGGGGCGGCTCTGGAAGCCCCTGGGTGATGCCACCTGGTACCGGGGGTTGCCGCGACCAGCGCCCTGGTCTGCGCGGGCTGGGGGTATTTGCTCTACGGCGGCAGCATCTCCAAGATCCGGCCGCTGTTCGGCGTCAACAATCAGATCCTGGGGTGTATCGCCCTGGCTATCGACACGACGATGCTTGTGCGCGCCGGCAAGGCCCGCTATGCCCCCGTCACCTTGCTGGCCATGGCCTTCCTGTTCGTGACGGCCTTCACCGCCGGCTACCAGAACGTGGTGGACAACTACCTACCCGCCGGCGACTGGCTCCTGGCCGGGCTGTCGGTGGTCCTGATGGCCGTCGGACTGGCGATCATCGTCGACGCGGGCCGCAACTGCATCGTGCTGCTGAGGCAGGCGCCCGACTCGGATGCCGGAGAGCAGGTTGCCTGACGTCCCGCCGGCGCCGGGCGGCCCTGGCCTCCCGCTTCGCCGCTAATGACCGCTACAGAGAGGAAACCCTATGCTGGGGGACTCCGAGACCTCCATGGAAGTGATGATCGACCTCGTCGGCAACATGGCCGTCGTGGTGGTCGTCGCCTACGTCATCACACGGACGCAAAGCTACATCAACCAGATTCTCGACCGCCGGTTCACCTGGCAGAACCAGCTCTACATGATCGGCCTGTTCGGAGCTCTTTCGGTGTATGGCACCATCAGCGGCATCCAGATGACCGACGCCGTCGCGACGATCCGCGACCTGGGACCTAGCGTGGCCGGACTTCTCGGCGGCCCGTGGGTCGGGCTGGGCGCCGGGCTCATCGGCGGCATCCACCGGCTCACGTGGCAAGGTGAGTTCACGAGAATCCCCTGCGCTCTGTCGACCATCATCATCGGCTTCGCGGCCGGTCTGTTCTCGTGGCTGCGCAAGGGCCACTACGGCCGCGGCCCGGGCGCGGTCCTCTTCATGCTGGTTGCCGAGAGCTTCCATATGGGGATGGTCCTGCTGCTGTCCCGGCCCTTCGACCACGCCCTGGCTCTGGTGGGCAAGCTCTACATCCCCATGGCGCTGGCCAATGCCGGCGGCATGGCGGTGTTCGCGCTGATCATCGCCAATCTGCGCAAAGAGCGCAAGGTGCAGGCCGAACGCGATTCGTTCCTCGTGGCCAAGGAGCGCATCGAAGGTGAGCTGCAGGCGGCACGCGACATCCAGATGAACATGGTGCCGCACGTGTTCTCCGAGAACCCGCCGTGGCCCGAGTATCGCCTCCACGCCACGGTCAAGCCGGCCAGAGAGGTGGGCGGAGACCTGTATGACTTCTTCCCTTTGGGGCATCAACACCTGTTCTTCGCCATCGGTGATGTATCGGACAAGGGAGTCCCGGCGGCGCTGTTCATGGCCATGACCAAGACCCTGCTCAAGGGCCTCTCCCGCGCAGACCACCCGCCCTCCGAGCTGCTGGGGCGGGTGAACTTCCAGGTCTCCACCGACAACGATGCCCTGATGTTCTGCACCCTGGTGTGCGGCGTCCTGGACGTCCAGACGGGGGAGGTGGCCTTCGCCAATGCCGGCCATAACCCCCCGCTGATCCGCCGGGCCGACGGCGCCACCGAGTTTGTGCATCTGCCGCCCGGCATTGTCCTGGGGGTCGACCCGTCCGCTCGGTTCGAGACCGAGATCGTGTGTCTTGGCCCCGGTGATACCGTGGTCCTGTACACCGACGGCGTCACCGAAGCCATGAACTCCGAGCACGTGCTCTTTGCCGAGCAGGGCCTCGAAGACACCGTGCGTGAACGCGGTGACGTCGACCCCGAGGAGTTGGTCGCCGCCATCGCCGATGCCGTCACCGGCTTCGCCTCATCAGAGCCGCAGTCGGACGACATCACACTCCTGGTGGTGCGCTTCTACGGTGCGACGCCGGAGACTGAGGGAGACTTGTCCGACAACGGGCCGGAACCCACGGCCCAGTCATCCTGACACAGTGGAGAACGCCCTATGTCGACCGACGCCGTGAACGCGGGAGCCGTCAAGACCTCGCGGGTGGAGGCGCTCAGCGATGGCGTCTTCGCCATCGTCATGACCCTCCTGATTATCGAGATGTTCGTGCCCGAACTGGAGCACGTCGAGACCCCGGACCAGTTGGTTCCTGCCCTGTCGGGCCTCGGCCCGGTGATCTTCAGCTACGTCCTGTCCTTCATCGCCCTGGGGATCTTCTGGATCAGCCACCATTTCCAGTTCCATTACATCCACCGCACCGACCGTGTGCTCCTGTGGCTGAACCTGCTGCTTTTGATGTCCGTGTCCACCGTCCCCTTCAGCGCCGCCCTGCTGGGCCGGCACATGATGGCGCAGCCGGCCATAATACTCTACGGCTGCAACCTGATCGCGGCGGGCCTGATGCTGTTTCTCCACTGGTGGTATGCCACCGGCGACCGCCACCTGCTCCGCCCCGGGACGCCGCCGGAGCTGATCCTCCTGGCCAAGCGTCGCATCCTCTTGCCCTCGGCGCTCTATCTTGTGACCATCGGAGTGTCCTTCGCCAGCACCACCGCCGCCCTGGTGATGTTTGCCGCCATCCCCATCGTGCACATCCTGCCCAGCCGCATCGACACCCACTGGGCACATCGGCCCGCGCCGCCGCCTGATGAGTAGTCTTGGCGCGCCGGGTCGCAGGGCCAAGAGGGATGGGGCGAAAGGCGAACGGCCCGGGGCCCTACAGCGGTCGCCGAAACAGGCCGTCGCGCCGCCCGAACGGCGTCCTCACCCACGACCCCTCCTGTCCCGCCTTGCGGGAGCCGGGAGAGGGGGAGCACGGCGAACGGCCAACGGCAGTGATGGCGCCTCACCCCCGTCCTCTCTCGGTGTCTCTGCGAGCCGCCGGCGCGGTACGGCTGCTCAGGAGAGGGGAGCACGGCAGACTGTAGACGTCTGGCGGGCCTGGAGAGCCTGTCGGCTAAGTCAATTGGGCCGCCTACGTGCCTCGTT
>CAYRFY010000588.1:0-5306 GCA_964423635.1 uncultured Armatimonadia bacterium
CGGTCTTGGAAGACCGCGGGCACGGTGGTCTTCGCCCTGGGTTGGGGGTACAGGCAAAGAGCGAGAGACTCACCGTGCGGACCGCCGTCGATGACGCCGTTGACGTTGACTCGTGACTCGCCCACGCGCCGACTCGCGGGACCCGGAAGGCCTGTGCTCTGCCCCCGCCGAATACACCTGCGGCCCTCCGGGCCTACAGTTACGTAGAGGAGAGTACCTGCCCATGCCATTGTCCGCACTGCTTGCCGCCGCCGCTCTCGGCCTGCTCTTGCTGTCAACACTTGAAGCCGAGGAGGAACTGAAGTGGTATGACCTGCAAGAGCTCGGCGTCGAGGGGAAGGGCTGGACCGACACCGAGTCATACTACGATCGCCTTCCTGCCACAGCCAAAGGCGTCGTCCGCGATCCCGTCTGGAGTCTGAGCCGCAACAGTGCCGGAATGTGTCTGCGGTTCAGGACCGATGCCCGCTCCATCCACGGCCGCTGGTCTTTGCTCTCCGCCAATCTCGACATGAACCACATGCCCTCCACCGGTGTGAGCGGCCTGGACCTCTACGCCCGCGATGAGGCCGCCACCGACCCGCGTCTTGCCTGGCGCTGGGTAGGCCTCGGCAGGCCCGAGAAACAGGAGGGCAATGAGGCGCGGCTCGTCACCGGTCTGCCCGACGGTACAAGGGAGTATCTGCTGTACCTGCCGCTGTACAACGGGGTGACGAAGGTGGAGGTGGGTGTCCCCGTAGGGGCCGGTCTGGAGGCCGTGCAGTTGGACGAGGCGGCCGCCAGGCCGATCGTCATCTACGGCACCTCGATCACCCAGGGCGGATGCGCTTCGCGCTGCGGCATGGCCTATCCGGCCATCATCGGGCGCCGGCTGAACCGGCCCACCATCAACCTCGGCTTCTCCGGCAATGGCCAGGCGGAGCCGGAGATGGCGGCCCTGCTGGCGGAGCTGGACCCGGCCGTATATGTCCTGGATTGTCTGCCCAATCTGAGCGCCGAGATGACCGCCGAGCGCATCGAGCCCATGGTGCAGACCATTCGCGCCGCACATCCGGACACACCCATAGTCCTGGTCGAGAATATCAGCTACCAGGCGGGCTGGCTGCTGCCGGGTACCAAGAACGCCTACATGTCCAAGAACGAGGCCCTGGAGGCCGGCTACGACCGACTCATTGCCGCGGGAGTGGCGAACCTGTACTACGTGCCCGGCGGGGACCTGCTCGGGGATGATTCGGAGGCCACGGTAGATGGCACCCACGCCACCGACCTTGGCTTCTGGCGGATGGCCGGCGTGCTGACGCCCGTGCTAAGAGAGATACTGAAGTAGGCGGGCGCACCGCGTACCACAGAGACATGGCGAACGGCGGAGAACGCCTGAGGGTCTTCGTGCCCGCGGTCTCCGCCGGTCAGTGCCTGTCAGCGTTCACGATCCGCCGCACCTTGCGGGCCTGGAGACCCGCGGGCACGGGCTGTCCACCGGTCAGTGCCTGTCGGCCTTCACGATCCGCCGCACCTTGCGGGCCTGGAGACCCGCGGGCACGGGCTGTCCACCGGTCAGTGCCCGTCGGCGCTCACAATCCGCCCCACCTTGCGGGCCTGGAGACCCGCGGGCACGGATAGCCGACTGTTGAGTGCCTGCGGGCGTTTCTTGTCGAGCCGACCTCGCCGGGATACCAACCGGATCCCCGCCAGATAGGAGCCCCCATGCCCCATCATCGACAGCCCTCCGTTGCCTGGCCCGGCGTCGCCTTCGTCTTGCTGCTCGCGACCGCAGTGTCGATCCCGGCCGACGAGCTGTGCCTCACGGGAAACGCTCGGGGCAGCAGCAACCTGGCCGTCGGGCTCACCATTGGACCTGCAGCGGCCGCGGCACTGCTGGATGGATCCCACGCGGACAAGCTCTCCCTGGGCTGGGCCGGCACGGAGCCGATCTCACTCACCTTCGCCGAGCCTGTGCGCATCTCTCGCGTGGAGATCGTATTCTACAATGACCGCGAGCGCTCGTATAACGCCGCCGAGAAGATGACCCTCACCGCCCTGCACGAGGGCAACCCGGTGGAAACCTCGGAGCCGGTGTCGCTCCAGGCCGACCCGGTCCTGATGTGTGGTACCGATGGCGGCATCGTCTGGGGCGCCAAAGCCGCCGCAACCCTTCCCGGAGCCACGGCCTGTGACGCCCTGCAGGTACAGGTGGACAGGCTGCCCGCAGCGCACCAGTGCCTGCTGCGCGAGCTGTACGTATGGGGACTGCCGGAACGCCTGGCGGAGGCGAAGACCGCGGAGAGGCCTGCGCCCGCAATCGAGGCATTGGAGAACACCTACTCCTCGATCCGCGTCTCGTGGGACGGGAGCCTGCCCTCGGGATGCTACCTGCGTGTGCGGCATCGGCCGGTAGACGCCGATGCCTGGAGCACAACCTGCTTCACCCGGAGCCCCGGCCTGGTGAGGTGGCTGCGCCCGGACACCGCGTACGAGCTTGACGCCTGCGTCGTCGGTCCCGATGGTGTCGGGCCACTGTCGGCTCCGCAGCGCGTGCCTCTGCCCCACCCGCTGGAGGTGCGCCGCATGGGCGACCTGTGGGGGATGAACTTCTACCCCGGCGGCGGCGGCGCCCACCAACGCCACGAGGACGAGACCGCCACGACGCTGGCAATGATCCGGCTCATGCAGCAGGCCGGCGTGCGGCACGCCCGCTGGTTTGCGGCCTCGCCCGCCGGAGCGGAGTTGTTCGCCGAGGCCGGGATGAGCCTGTTCCCCTTCGCCTGCTACGAAGACCCGGACAGGTACCGCTGGTTGACCGGCGAGCTGGGGGTCTGGCTGGCCGCCACGCGCAATGAGCCCGACTTCGGCAATGTATTGGCGGAGGACTTCGTGGCCGGTTGTGTCGGCCCGCGAGCGGTGGCCCAGAGCGTGGACCCGCTGATTGCCCTGGCCGGGCCGGCGGTGGGCGGAGAGCTCGTGGGACCCGGCGCGGACTACCTCGCCGACTGCTACGATGCCGGGCTCAAACAGGCCGTCGACGCCCTCGACCTGCACCCCTACACCAAGACCTCCACCCCTACTCCACCCGGCGGCCGACTCGGCGGCCCCGAGGGCGTCCTGTACAGCCTGCAGGGCGCCCGAAATGTCATGACCCACTTCGGCGACGACGATCGTCCCGTCATCGTCAGCGAGGCCGGCCACCCGACCCACGAGGGTCCCTGGTTCATGCCACCCAGTAGCACCGAGCAGCAGGCCCGGTACATCGTGCGCAGCCATCTGCTCCTGGCGGCCCAGGGCATCCGGCGCATCTACTGGTACGCCTTTCAGGATGAGGGGACCGACCCCAGGAACCCCGAGCACCACTTCGGCATCGTCGACTGGAACGGCGACCCCAAGCCCGCGTACACCGCCTACCGCACCATGACCGCGCTCCTGAGCGATGCGGTCTGCCGGGGTACGGTGGATGGCCTGCAGCCCCCGGCGTATGGGGTGCAGTGCGCGCTGAATGACGGCTGGGTGACGGCGCTGTGGGACAGCGGCGGTCGCGGGGAGGTCGTCATCGACGCGGCCGCCGACGTGCGGCGGATCCAGGGCCTGATGGGCGACGAGCTCCCCCTGCCCCGAAGCGACGGGGGCAAGCTCACCTTGCCCATCGACGAGAGCGTGTGCTACGTGCTCTCTGCCAAGCCCCTGCAGGTATTGAACTCACGACGCCTCGAGCCGCCGGTGCAACCCGTGCTATCCATGCGGCTTGAGCCCAGTACCGTGCGCTGTGGGCCGGGCGATGTCATACGCTGGAAGGCGCGGCTCCACAGTGAGTTCGACTGTCCGGTGTCGGCGACGGTGAGCTGTGGCGATCCGTGGCGGAGGGCGGCGGCCGAGGCGGAGGTCACTGTCCCACCGCAAGGCGAGGCCGAGGTGGAGTTGTCCTTCGTCGTGCCTGCCGAGGCGAAGCCGGGCATCATCTCGTGGGACAACCGCTGCCGCTACAGGCCCGAGGATACACAGTGGGAAGAGGGCGACTTCAGGATGGCACAGTTCTTCGTGGTGGGAGAATAGCGGCTTCGCAATGCGGCCGCTCAGGAGAGGGCGACGGCAAACGGCTCACGGCGCCGCTCCCTGCGGGCCGCTGGCCCGCTTTCCCTCTCCTTCGCAATGCGGCTGCTCAGGAGAGGGCGACGGCAAACGGCTCACGGCGCCGCTCCCTGCGGGCCGCTGGCCCGCTTTCCCTCTCCTTCGCAATGCGGCTGCTCAGGAGAGGGCTACGGCAAACGGCTCACCACGCCGCGCCCTCGGCCCTGCGTATGGTTGCCGAGGCCCTCTGCCGTGCCTCCCCTTGCCTGCGGGGGGATCGAGGGGGGTCTTCGCCGCAAAGGCGTTGGCCGCCAACGACTGGGAGGCTCAGCCCCGTCCCCGCGCACGGCCGGAGAACAGCAGACAACGAGGGACGCAATCACCGCCACACACTCAGCGGGGGCGCGAAATCTGCTCGCGCCCCCGCTTCCATCTCTCGGCGAAGTTCCTACTAATACAACGGTGCTTGGCTCTGAGCCGCGCCCCCTATCCTCTCGGAGCGGAGACAGTACCTGTTCGAGGACCGACGCCGATCCTGCGGATCGGCTTGGCGGGCTGGAAAGCCCGCCCCACTAACGACAGTTGGGGCCCCCGCGAGTATCTACGGTTGCAGTGCTAGTCCACCTGCGGCATGCTCACGCAGTAACCCAGGTACTTGCTGAGAGCCTCGGCAAGGGGCGCCATGACGTGACCCTTGGTGGTGCTGACGTGATGGCGGAAGCCGTTGAGGCCCACGTGCAGCAGGACGTCTTGCATCTTGTCGATCCTGGCCACCCCGGCGCAGCCGAAGAAGTCGTCGGCAATCGTGTCCGTGGTGAACTCGCCCTGGCCGATGTAGGTGTTCAGGTTGCCGTTCTCGGTCAGGCAGCTCGCGAAGGTGAAGTCGTGCGGAGCGATGCGACCCACATTGCAGCCGAAGGCCCGGCCCTCCCCCACCACATTGCGCAGGATCGCGTGGTCGGTGATCTGGCCCGGCCCGGCCATCAGACTCTTGGCGACAGACCCGCAGTGGAACAGGATGCACTTGTCGTCGTCATCCCCGTAGTTGTTGTTCCAGTCCAGACAGACCGGCGCCTCGCCGGAGGCAAGATGCAGCGCACTCATCGCCACCGCGTTCCCCGCGTCCAGCTCACAGGCCGCCGGAATGCCGCGATCGTTGAGCTCGCTCAGCAGCACGCAGGGGGAGATCCCCACCAGCGCCTGGAACTCATTCCAGCAGCGCAGGGCCAGGCAGTCCATGCTGTACTCCT
>CAYRFY010000589.1:0-5296 GCA_964423635.1 uncultured Armatimonadia bacterium
CAGTGCTTCTCCGGTGCCTCGGCGTAGCACACGAAACCCAGGTCTCCTCCGAACCAGCCCCACCTCATGCCCTTCATCTTGACCGGCAGCAGGCCCACTCGCTTGGTGTAGGTATACTCGATCGTCGCGCTCTTGCGGCTGGCGCAGTTGTACGTTTCCTGGATGTCGCCCGCCTGGTAGCCGGAGCGAGCCTTGGCGAACTGCTCCGCGTCCATGGCCAGCACCACCCCATCTGCGCTCTGAGCGATGGGGAGGTTCCCCCCGGCCAGGCGCTCGGCGGCGGCCGCGGTGTCACCGCGGGCCCCCCTGGTCCCCGTGCCCAGCACCTGCACCCGGGCCAGCTTGTTGGGCCGGAGTGTTACCTGGGCCGACGTTCCCTCGGCACCGGCGTTCTCCGGTTCGCCCCAGCCCTTGGGGTACGACAGGGTCAGCGCATTGCCCACGGCGGTGAGGGACGCCCATTCGCCGGGTTCAGGGACCGGCTTCATCTGGCTCAGGCCGTAGGCGTACAGGCCTACGACGATGACCAGGACGGCCCCACCGGCGACCAGCACCGGAATCAGCCAGCTCGGAGCTCCTGATCGCGCCGCCTGCGGGACCTCCCGCACTCGCTGACGTGTCGGAGCGGCCGGCTGCCCGGTCCCCGGTGGTGGACCCGTGCGCGCGGCCGGTGCCGTCGGAGGCTCCGTCCGCGTCCCCTGTCCGGGGGGAGGCGCTGTGCGCGAACCCGCCGGCCCCTTGTCCGGTGGACGTGTGCGCCTGATGTCGGCGTTGCACCACGTACAGATGTCGTCACGATCGCTGACCATACCGCACTTCTCGCACTTCGCTCCCATCGATACGCCCCCTCGCTTGAGTATCGCGCTACTCACAACGGGAACTGCATCCGACTTGGCTCCACCCCGGCCCACGCCCTCGGACGGCCTGGACCCGACGTGCCTCGCGAACGAATTGACCGTTGCAGGATTTCGCCCCGGACATGGGGAAGTCCTTGTGTACTATCCGGAGCCTGACACACCCGCAGGAGTTGATTGCGATGTACGAGAGGATACTCGTGCCGTTGGACCAGTCCGATCTCGCCGAACGGGCCCTGCCCCATGCGGTGGAGATCGCCAGGGCCTTCGGCAGTGCCATCCATCTGGTGTCGGTGGTCCCCATCATCGATCCCGTTGCATTGAAGACGACAGGGCAGCCGGTGGACTGGGAGGCCCAGGTGGAGCGGGCGCGCGAATACATGCGCGGGGTGCGCAAGCGCCTCATCGCCGACGGCATCGAAGCCGAGTGGGATGTGTGCCAGGGGGACGTTGCCGAGGAGCTCCTGCGCTACGCCGAGGTGCAGGAGTGCTGTCTGGTGGTGATGTGCACCCACGGGCGCTCCGGGCTGGGGCGCTGGGTGTACGGCAGCATCGCCGACAAGCTCCTGCGCCACGCCACCGCGCCGGTGCTGCTGGTGCGTGCGGCGGAGGCGTAAGGCCATTCGCCGTCTCGAGCAAAGAGGCCGGATGGGCCGCCCCGCTCGCCGGGGCAGGACCCATCCGGCCCTTGAGTGCCTCAGATCAGTTCGTGCAGCCGCCTATTGCGCACCCTCAACCTGCTCCACCAGATAGTCGGCGATGGTCTGCGCAATCAGTTGGTGCCCCTCGGCGTTGGGATGGGCCATGTCGGCCATCAAAGGCAGCAGGCCGTCTCGCCCCTGGCTCTTGAGGGCCTCTGCCAGCTCCAGGCACGGCAGTTCCCAGCATTCGGCCACATCCTGCACCGCGCGGGCGAAGTCGTCCATCATCACGAACCGCGGACCCGCGCCGGGGATCGTGGTCATGGGCAGAAGCGCCGTCTCTCCCCCGGTAACCCTCTGGACCCGCAACAGATAGTCCTCCAGTGAGTCGGCGAACTGAAAGGCTGAGAAGGTGCCGCTCTTGTCGTTGTAGCCGTAGAGGGTGGTCACCAGGTCCGGAGCCGGGCCCTGGAAGTCGCGGCCGACCCAGGCGCGGGCGTCGGTCAGACGTGCGCCGCCGACGGCCCGGCTCTCTACGAAGACCTCCGCATAGCCCAGGCGTTCCCGCAACAGGCTCTGGAGCACAGTGGCGTACCGCTGGGCGTCCTTGTCGGGCAGTGCCGTGCCCGCGGTGATCGAATCACCCATGCAGACGATGTGCACCGGCTGTTTCGCCCGCAGTTTCGCGATCACGCCGGCAAACGGCGCCGCGGCCGGTGGCGCCGCCACCTCCGGCAGTTCCTGCTCCAGGCGCACCTCATCCACCCAGTACGTGTGCTGCGGTATCGGGGCATTGTTGTGCCCGATATTCCAGCGGGTCCCCACACGCACCCACTGGATCCCGCTGGGCGGCAGTGCCCCCGGAGTGCCGATAGGGTTGAAGGGGCCCTCGGGGATCCAGCCGTCCCACGCGACCTCGACCTTGCGCCATTCGGTCGAGGCCAGCGGGAAGAAGGTGCAGTAGCGGTAGCCCGCGTTGGAGCCGTCGCCCTGCAGGGCGATGCAGCCCCACTCCTGAGATCCGTCCCCCTTGACCCAGAAACTCACGCCGGCGTAACTGTCGTACTCCTCGGGTGGATAGTTGTCCAGCACCTTGCCCGACACTTGCCCGGGCATCGTGACCTGGATCGATGCCGCGCCCTCGTGGGCCTCGCCGGATGCTTCGAACACCGTATTGCCCACGGGCTTCCACGCGGAGAGGTCTTCAAATCCGGTGAGCAGCGGTTGCGAGATTGCGGGTGCGACGACTGCGGCCAGCAAGACGACGAACAGGTGCGCTCTGTGCATGTGGTGTCTCCTATAGGTATAGCCACAACGGGTGTGGCGGCGCGGCGCTGTCCCATGGCCCTGAAAGCACACACAACAGGAGGGGGCCCGTGCGGCGCAGCCCGCCCCTTGCACGGGCAGACGAGGGTCTGGTAACGCGAAACCCGTACCAGAAGCGTAGCCGAGAAGCCAACATTTCTCAGGGTATCGTACTTGGCGCGCCCGCTCCCCAAAAAGGGCAACTCGCACAATCCCCCGGCATGCAGCGGATCTTTCGCCCAAGCGGCGCTGGCGACGCCGCGGCGCCTGCGACGCCGATGCTCCGGAATGACATGGGGGCGCCGGCCGCGCCACTCGGGCGCGCATATGGCGTTTCCACGCTGAGACGTTTACACCTCCACGCCCCCGCAGGAAGCCGCATTTACGCGGCCCAGATCACTTGGGCGCGAGCCTGATCCTCCCGGGCGACCGCAGCCGGTGCTGCCGTTGTCGGTGAGGGGTGCGGCACCCATGGCCGAGTGCTCGCGAAATGGTGCAAGGCGGCCACCACGCGAGGCCCGCCGGACGCGTTGCGCAGAAGCCCTCAGGGCCCGCAAGGCATCCAGAACTACAAAGCACGTTCCCCGCAATTCCCACTATCGCCCGCCGGTCTTCCATATCTCGTCCACTCCCTGTGGCATCATAGCACTCGCCGAATAACCTCGAGGGAGAGACACACTATGAGACGCGTGACCGCCTGCCTGTTGGTGCTGCTTTCTCTGACCGCGTGCGTCTGGGCCCAGGATAGCTACAAGGAGCGCCTGGTTGCCCAGTTCCCGTTCTACCAGGTGGCAACCGGACAGTTCGCCCCGGTATATCCGGCCCTGGCCCGTCAACTGGTGGAAGACTACGGGGTGACGGAGGGGGTGTGCGTGGATGTGGGAGGCGCTGAAGGGTCGCTGGCCGTGGCCATCGCGAAAGCGACGAATTTGACCGTTTACGTTGTGGACATCGATCCGGCGGCGGTGCGTTTGTGCAACCTGCGCGCCGACGAGGAGGGCCTGCGCGGACGGGTGCGGGCCATCGAGGGGGACGCGCAGAATCTGCTCCTACGCGAAGGCTTCGCCGACCTTGTGGTCAGCCGAAACTCCATGTTCCAGTGGCCCGACAAGCAGGCGGGATTACTGGAAGCCTACCGCATCCTCAAGCCCGGTGGAGTGGCCCTTCTCGGCGGCGGCTACGGTCGGCTGCTGGACGAGGCCACGAGAGAGACGCTCGTGGCCCAGGCGGAGAAGAAGCGCGCCGAGAACCCGGACAGTTTCGTGCAGATGCCCCCAGACCTGCCGGACCGCATCCGCGCCGCGGGAGTGAAGCACGTCCGACTGCTTCAGGGGCCGACGGCCTTCGACTGGTGGCTGGAGATGCGCAAGTAGCCGCTCAGCACCGATCCTCAACAGAGGGGATAAGATGGACAGGACACCACCCCAGGAGCAACTGAGCCTGACAAAGACGGAGCGCGCGGTGTTGGAGGACCTGGCGGCCGCGGATGGGGGGCGGTCGCCGGCTTCCCGCCGTGCCCGCATCATCCTCCTGGTCGCCGACGGTCTGAGCACACCTGAGATCTGTCGGGTCGTTGGCTGCAGTCACCAGACGGTGGGGGCATGGCGGCAGCGGTTCGCCAAGAGCCGCCTGGAAGGGGTGCGCAGGGCCCGCCGGGGCTGAAGCGCGGCGTGGCCGAGGGGGCACCGCCGTCTCCGGGGGCGCCGGAGGCGCCCGCACGCCGTTGGCCTCCGCGCCGCCACGCCGGCCATTGGCCGGGCGCAATACGGCCGGGCGGCACGGCACCCACGGCGTGCGGGTCCAGGACAGACGGTGGCCGGGCTTCCGCCTACTCCAGAGCTGAAGCGGCCACGACCTCGTAGCTGCTCTCCATCGTGATGCTCTCGCCGGCGGCGAGGTCTCGCTGCGGCGAATACACTTCCAGCGTCGCCCGGTTCTGCAGCCCCGAACGGTTGGCCAGATACCTGTCCACCTGCTCGGGGGCGATGCGGTTCACAACGGCGATGCCGCCGGCCTCGTCCACCAGCGCCCACACGCCCTGCGGGGTCTTCTGTCCGGTGAAGAACGCATCTATCTCGCGATCCGGGTCCTCCGGATTGGCCAGGTTGTGGACCGTCCACGTGCCGTCGGCTCTCCCCAGCAGGACCTTTGCCATCTCGGCGGAGCCGATACTGAACTCCGGATGCAGTCTGAGACAGGCGGGCTTTGGCTCCCCGCCGGGATTGCTGAGCGTGGAGGTGATCTTGACCAGAGCCCGCCCGGCCTCGAGAGCGATGGTGCGATTGAGGCGCAGGCCATTGCGCAGGTCCGCCTGCAGCGTCACGGAGGTGTCGTCGCGCTCCAGCACCTCATACGCTTCGTTCCAGCCCGCCGAGCGGTAGTCCGCCCCGCTGTACTCCTCGTACCCACCGGAACCCGGCTCCCAGTCGCCGGGCGCGCCGTGGACTTTGAGGATGTCGCGCCCCGTATTGGTCTGCAGCCTCCAGATACGGCCCC
>CAYRFY010000590.1:0-5024 GCA_964423635.1 uncultured Armatimonadia bacterium
GGCTCGGAGAGACGCCGAGAGGCGGGGCTGGGGGGGTGAGGCGACGTGAGTCGGCGCCTGCCCGAAACCTGCATAATCTGAGTTTCCAGCCCGACTCGGCGATCCCGTTTGGCGGGAGCGCCGCCTGGCCGTGACACCGTGTCCGTTGACCCACGATTCGCGACTGTTGTCGAAAGGAGACCCTCATGCCGGTCATCATTGTCAAGACGCTGGAGATGCTGGACTCTCAGAAGCGCGAAGTGGCCGAGAGCTTCGTCGCCAAGCTTTCCGAGGTCCTGCAGGTGCCCCGGGAGGCCATCTACATGTTCTTCGAGGGTGCGGAGCTCAACGAGCTGGCCGTTGGCGGAAAGCTGTTGGTGGACAACCCCCCGGCGGGTGGTAAGGCCAAGTTCAACTCTCCGGGTGAGGAGTAACAGGGCGCCGGGGCCCGGGGGACACCGCGTGGGCGGGTCGGCCTGCGGCGGCTACTCCATCCGGGCCCCGGCCGCCGCACCGCTTGGTGCGCGCATCAGGCGGGGAGCGGAGGTGTGTCTAGATTGGATCTCTCGAAGTTTCAGCCCAGGGAGCTATCCACCGAGTTCATCGATCCGGAAGCCGTCGGAGATAGTCGCTACAGCGTGCCCCAGTCCGGCGATTTGCTGTTCGTATTCGCCTACGAGCCGGGCGAAGTGGGCCCCACGCACACGCATGAAGAGACCCACCTGGTGTTCGTGCGCTCCGGGAGGGTGAGATACACCGTAGGCGATGCCACGCGGGACGTGGGGGCCGGTGAGATCGTCGCCATGCTTCCGGGAGTACCCCACAGCTACGAGGCACTGGGTGGCGAGGGGGCCCGGGTGGCCGAACTGGTCATCCTGCCCTGACAGACCCCGGCACTAACATTCAAGTTGGGAAGGGTGAGACTGCAGACCATGAAGACCTCGCTAATCAGGAGATACTCCCCGGTGGTTGCTCTGGTGGCGGTCGCCGTCTGCCTACTGGGTGGCTGCAGCAGCAGTGACAACAGGGCGGCGGCTCCGGAGAACTGGCTCTACACGGTGATCAGCATGATCGACGCCAACCCCGCGTCGGTGGTCCAGACCCAGGCGGCGCTGGAGACACTGGCCACCGCCACACGGCAGGAGATAGGAAACCAGTCCTTCCAGCTCTACCGCTGCATCGACGGCGCCGCCGGTCCGGCGAACTACGATTTCCTCACCTACGAGAACTGGAGCGCCGAGAGCTCCGCCAACACGCATACCAGGACCCTCCACTACCGGACCTTCCAGAACCAGGCCAGCACACTCCTGGCAGCACCGATGGTCGTGGCCAAGTGCGCCATGATCAGCAGTCCCACGCTGGTCACCGTGGACCCGGCGCACATCCCCGTCGTGTCCAGGATGTGGGCCAAACCTGCACAGCAGCAAAACGTCGAGACCACCCTGACCAATTTCGTCGCCTTCGCCCGTTCCGAGGCCGGCTGCGCGGGCTACGATCTGCATCGGGGCACCGAGGAGACCAACCAGTACATCCTCCATGAAGCCTGGCGCGACCAGGCCGCGGTGAACTTCCACCTGGGGACCCAGCAGTTCGCCGACTTCATGGGCCAGGGCCCGACGCTGTTCACCAATAACGGCTACATCGAGGTCAACTTCTTGAACCTCATCAGCCAGTAGCATCCATGGCCCCGAACGGGGAGCCGACAAGCCAGGAGGGCACGTATGGCCGACATCCCGATCGCACAGAATGCCGTCTTGGGTGACCCCGAGCTTCAGGAGCGGCTCATGGCCATGAACCCGGAGTTCGGTGAGTTCTGCATTCGCGTCTCCGGTGAGCTGTGGGGCAAGCCGCTGCTGGATCAGAAGACCAAGGCCCTTATCACTCTGGCCGTCGACGTGGTCATTCAGGCCGAGGGTGCCCCCTTCGCCAACCATGTTGACATGGCCGTCAAGCAGGGCGTTACCCGCGAGGAAATGGAAGAGCTGTTCATGTTCATGATGATCTACGCGGGGTTCAACAAGGCCGGCATCTACTTTCCCGCCCTGGACAAGATACTGGGGCCGAAGCAATCCTAGCGCCCGCAGTGGGGGCCACGCGGCCGGCGCCGCGACGAGTCTCGGTCCCCGCCGGGCCACCCTGAGGAAGCCACCATGGCACTGGAAGGCATGAAGATCGCCGTACTGTTGGAGAGCGACTACTACGAGCCGGAGATCTGGTACTACCAGCACCGGTTTGCTGAAGAGGGCGCCGAGCTGCAACTGCTCACCCGCCTGTGGGGCAACGACTGCCTGACCTTCCTGGGCCACGAGTACCGGGCGCCCATCGAGGTCCGGCAGAGCTTCGAGGATATCGACGACGAGGCCCTGGCCTCGTACGGCGCGGTCATCGTCCCGGCGGGGATGGTGGCCGACCGGCTGCGGTACACCGAGGACGTGAACGAGGTCCCGCCGGCCACGGAGTTCTTACGCCGCGCCTTCGCCTCCCCCCGGGTGCTCAAGGGCATCATCTGCCACGGCATGTGGCTGCTTGCTCCCGCGCCGGAGCTAATCCGTGGGCGCCGTGTCACGGTGCACAACAACCTCCTGGGCGACGCACGGAACATGGGCGCGGTCTATGTGGACGAGGACGTCGTGGTCGACGGCGACCTGGTCACCGCCCGCACCGGGGGGCACTGCCACCTGATGGCCCGAGCCATCATCGACATCCTCTCGGCGCGTTGACGGGACCGCCGGGAGCCCGTTCGCATCTACCCCGTCGCCGGCGTCGTCCCACGTCAATACCCTTAGCGAGCGGAGAGACAGTATGGTCAAGACCGACTTCACATTCTCAGACACCATTGCCGGGTATGTCACCTCCTACGACGCGGCCACCGGCGTCTTTGGCATGCGCACCAGCGACGGCCGCGAGTTCCGGTGCACGCTGACGGACAGCGCCTATGCCAAGGTCTGTCAGAACCTGGGCGAGGACTGGTGGGACTGCACGGGGAACCTGGATCAGCTTCTGGTCCCCGGCCAGTTCCTCCACGTCTACGGCATCTGCTACCCCAACGAGGCGGAGACGTCCTTCGAGGTCAAGTCCATGATCCTCCCCGGCGCCGAGGCCGGGACGTACCGCTTCGAGGAGCCCGACTGGTGGGTCCGCCAGATCGGCTCCATCTGCGACAGCTTCCTCAGTTGGCAGTTCGGCTACCCGCAGGAAGAGATCGACTACACCAAATACAGCACCAGGCTGCACCTCAACGGCGTCAAGCAGGCCGAAACCATGCAGGAGACCGACACCATCTCCCGCATGATCTTCGGCATGGCCTCAGCCTATCTGCTCACCGGCGAGGACCGCTACCTCGAGGCCGCCGAGAAGGGTACCCGCTACCTGCACGACCACCTGCGCGAGGACGACCCGGCACGGGGCTTCGTCTACTGGTACCACGGTCTGCGCCGCACCGAGAACGGGGCGCAGAAGGTCCTCGGCTCGGAGTTCGGTGATGACTACGGGGCCGTTCCGGCCTACGAGCAGATCTACGCCATCGCCGGCCCCACCCAGACCTACCGCATCACCGGCGATCCGCAGATCCGCTACGACATCGACAAGACCCTGGCGCTTTTCGAGGCCTGCTATAAGGACCCCGAGGGCGGCGGCTACTTCTCCCACCTGGACCCGGCCACATTCGACCCGCGCTCGCCGGCTCTGGAGGAGCGCAACAACCGGGCCAAGAAGAACTGGAACTCCGTGGGCGACCACGCCCCGGCGTATCTGATCAACCTCTATCTTGCCACCGGCGAGCAGGGCCACCTGGACTTCCTGCTCGACACCGCCGACACCATCTGCGCCCACTTCCCGGACTACGACAATAGCCCCTTCGTTCAGGAGAAGTTCCACGAGGACTGGAGCCACGACAGCACCTGGGGCTGGCAGCAGGACCGGGCCGTCATCGGCCATAACCTCAAGATCGCCTGGAACCTCATGCGCATCGCGCACGCCGAGCCCAAGGACACCTACATCGAGCTGGCCGAGAAGATCGCCGGCCTGATGCCGCAGGTCGGCATGGACGCTCAGCGCGGCGGCTGGTACGACGTGGTCGAGCGCAAACTCAAGCCCGGAGAGAAGCACCACCGCTTCGTCTGGCATGACCGCAAGGCCTGGTGGCAGCAGGAACAGGGGATCTTGGCCTACCTGATCCTCCACGGGTCGCTGGGCAAGGACGAGTACCTCAAGTACGCCCGCGAGTCGTCGGCCTTCTACAATGCCTTCTTCCTCGACACCGAAGACGGAGCGGTGTACTTCAATACTCTCGCCGGCGGGCTGCCGTACCTGCTGGGCACCGAGCGCCTTAAGGGCAGCCACTCCATGAGCGCCTATCACTCCTGCGAGCTGGCCTACCTGGCGGCCGTGTACACCAATCTGCTGATCACCAATCAGCCCATGGACTTCCACTTCCGGCCCAAGCCGGGCGGGTTTCCAGACGGCATCCTCCGCGTCGCTCCGGACCTGCTGCCCCCGGGGCGGGTCAAGCTCACGGCCGTGCAGATCGACGGTGCTCCCTACGATAACTTCGACGCCGACGCGATGACCGTCAAGCTCCCTGCCTCCGACAGCGACCTGCGGGTCAAGGTGACGCTGACGCCGCAGGGACGATAGCAGGCGCGCCGACGGCCCGTGGCCCGCGCAGGCCGGGCCTTCCGGCCCCGCTCTGGTCGCGGACTGGACAGCCCGGCCGGCGGCGCGTAGGCTGGGCGGGCCGCACAGCACTCAGGAGGGCCCGGGCGCTGCTGCCCCGGGCCCTCGGTTCGGACCCACAGGAGGCGAGTATGGAGATCAAGATCCAAGAGCACGATAAGGTCGCGGTCGCGGTCATCACCGGCGAAATCGACGGCAAGACCGCCCCTCAGGCCCAGGCCGAGCTGCTCCCGGTCATCACCTCATCGGGCAGGATTATCCTGGACCTCTCGGGTGTCTCATTCCTGTCCAGCGCCGGTCTGCGGATGCTCCTGCTGCTCTACCGACAGGCCACGGCCAAAGACGGCAAGGTCGTCCTCGTCGGCCTGTCC
>CAYRFY010000590.1:5034-5281 GCA_964423635.1 uncultured Armatimonadia bacterium
GGAGATCAAGGACACCATGTCCATGACCGGGTTTCTCAAGTTCTTCGTTGTAACGGACGCCCTGGACGAGGGCATCCGAGCGCTCGACTGACGGAGGGCCCCGGGCCATGGATGACAGCAGCGCCATCGATGTCACAGCAAAGCGAATCGACGTCTACCCCACCCACCGTCACGGAGACTTCAAGCTCCGTCCCGGACGGGCCTTTCCCTTCGGGGTCACCCTCGTGCCCGGGGGCGTCAACTTCTC
>CAYRFY010000591.1:0-5278 GCA_964423635.1 uncultured Armatimonadia bacterium
CGCTCCCGGTAAGAGCAGCTCGAAGAACCTCCCGGGATACTGCGAGATCCTTCGCACTCTCGCTGCGCGAGATTGCCGCTCAGGATGACACCCTTAGGGCCGAGAAGTCCAGGCTCGGAATGACATCTTCACGGCAGAACCGGCTTTTCGGCCGGACCTACAGCGCATCGGGCACGCGGCTTTGGCGCAAACACGGTTCCGCCGCTACCCTCCCTCCACCGTGGTCAGCGTCAGCAGCGAGAAAGGCTCCAGGCTGAGGCTTGAGGCTCCATCCCTCACCGCCACGGGCTCTCGGTCCACGAACCACTCGGTCTCCCCGGTCACCACCGCCCGGAGGCTTTCGATACCATCCGGCAGGCCCGTGAGGGTCGCCTCTCGGGCCGCGCCCGTATTGAGAATGTGCACGGTGAACCTGTCCCGCTCCCCTCCCTGCCCCCGGAAGGCCGTAACCAGTACCCTGCCATTGTCCGAGGTCGTCGCCAGAGCCTGGGAATGGTAGGGCGTCAGGTTACAAAAGTGCGTCACGAAGCTGTAACGCACCGTGGGCTCGAGGGTTGCCTCGCCCTGGGGCGTCTTGCCCACGGCCACGATGCTGTAGTCCGCGGTGAACTCCCACTGCATCGTCCCCTGCGGTCTGGCGTAGAGCAAGAGCTCCTGGTACATGCGGGCCTCCTGCACGGCGTACAGGAAGCTGTCGAAGGCCCGGGTGCGCCAGGCCCCGGCGTCCACACCCAGCTCCGTGACCAGCAGCGGGAGGCCCAGCCGCTGGGCCAGATCGCCCCAGGCCGCGTACTCCTCGGCGCTGGCCCCGCCCCAGGAGTGGAAACCCACGGCGGTCACGTACTGCATGGCCTCCGGGTCCTCCGAGGCGGGGAGGGCGTAGGTGTGCGTGCCCCGGGGCCCGGTGGCATCGGCCAGCAGCATCTTCGTCTTCAGGCCGAGCTTGGCCAGATACGCGCCGATGCTCTTGATCGCCTCCTTGTGCTCCTCGGCGGAGAAGTACACGTACACACCGATATTGGCCTCATTGAAGCAAAACAGGTCCGGCTCCACGCCGTACCGCTCCTTGGCGTGCAGCAAATAGGAGCCGATACACTCCAGCAGCTCATCCCACCTGTCCGCCGGGACGGTCTGCCGCGAGCTCCTGGGCTTGTCGGGGTCGGCGTAGAGCCATCCGGGCAGGTGCCAGATACTGATGACATACGGCACCCCCATATCCTGGATCTGCCGGGCCAGCTCGAACTCCCGGCGCAGGTTGGAGTCGGCCTTGTCCCGGGCGCGCAGCACCTCCCAATCGGTCTGATCCGGGGAGTCGTTGTCGTTTTGGGGCTCCCACTCCTCGAGGGTCATCTCCGTGCGGGCCCAGGCGATGTTGAGGTTTCTGAGGGTGTACTGGGTCACCGGGGATTCGATGGCAAAGCAGTAATTGCCGCCGAAGCCGTCCAGCTCGTAGCGCACCCGGTCTGTGTCCACGCTGAGGCTGGCCGGGGTCTGATCGGGCACGGCCGAGGCCTGGAGGGTGGCGGTGAGGGAGGTGGTCTCCCCGGCCTGGAGGCCCGGGGCGAGCTGGGTGAAGGCGGCGTACTGCGTGCCGTTCCACTCGCGGTTGTCCTGGACCACCACCGGCAGCTCCCGGTCGAGAGACACCTGCAGACTCGTTGTCCCATCGGCCGCTACCATGGCGACCTCGTCCGCAGTTCCCCGGGCGAAGTGGCGGCTCTGGGGCTTGTCCGGCGGCATGACGGCCTGATCCACGGGCCCATCGCCGGCGCTGAGCGTACAGGTGCCGCCCCGGAAGTCGGCGATGGGTACATCGAGCCACAAGAACACGCCCTCGATATCAACCTCCGCCTCGGCGGTGACCTGGATGCTCAGCTCTACTTTGCCGTCGACCTCGCGGAGCGTCTGCTCGAAGGCGTAGTCCTTGCCGGGCTCGACCTCGATCTTGCCCTCCCATGTGGTGAGGCCCTCGGCCCGTGTGATCTTGACCTCCCGGGCGTCTGTGAAGCTGGGCTGCTTTCCCCAGCCACGCAGGGGAATGCGGAGATTGGTCTGGATGCTCATGTAGTCGCCGGCCACGCGCAGGGCGGTGATCCGCCCTTTGGCGTCCGTAACGGCCACTTCCGAATGGCCGATGCCGACCACCGAGAGCAAAGCGATGCAGACGAGGGTCTTGCGGAGCATGATCGTCCTCCGGAAGCTGGGCTGTGAACGAGGCGGCAGGAGGGGTTGTCTGTACCGGCAGAGAACTGTTCGACTATCAGCGGCGACAGGCCTGCTGCAGCCCTGCCGGCCGGCCAAAGAAGAAGAAGGCTCGCGGAGGACCCTAATGAGACCAGCAATTTTCGCATTTCTCTCGCTCAGCACTCTTGGCGCCCTTGCCCAGGAGGCCGAGCCCGTGCTGCTGCATGGCTGTGAGAGCCTGGAGGGCGCCGTCCTGGTGGATGGCGCCAAGCTTCCGCAGGCCAATCTGGAGGTCAACACGGATGCCGCCTACAAGAGCCAGGGCGAGGGCAGTCTGCATCTGAGCGCCGTCTCGCCCGCGAACGCCACCGGCAACAGCTACCTGAGCGTGGAGTTAAGCCTCCCTCCCACCGACATGACCAAACAGGCGCTGATCTTCGACGCCTGGTCCTCGGAGCCTGAGAAGTCCCGGGCCCTGTACGTGCGCGGCTTCGACGCCGAGGGCGCCTGTGTCCTGAGCTGGGCCTCGTGGAGCAGCCCGGTTGGGGGAGAGAAGGTCACGGTGGACCTGTTCCCCGGTCGCGCCTCGCAGGGCCTGGGGTGGGAGCCCGACGTGGTGAAGGGCGCTTCGCGGGCGGCGGTGACCAGGCTGCGGTTCTTCACCGGCACCCACGACCC
Source organism: uncultured Armatimonadia bacterium (assembly GCA_964423635.1). GTDB lineage: Bacteria > Armatimonadota > Zipacnadia > Zipacnadales > JABUFB01 > CAYRFY01. The sequence continues at coordinate 2,863 of CAYRFY010000591.1, forward strand.
GGACACGCCCTTCGACCTGTACCTCGATAACATTCGCACCCAGTACCGGGATGTGAGGTCCTTCATGGAGATCACCGAGCCCAAGAGGTTGTACCCGGACACCATCATCGTGCAGGACGGCGAGCCGCACGCGATCGTGGTCGTCCCCGAGGGCGAGCAGTGGGCCGCCGTGGGCGCCGGGATCGCGGCCGCCGTCAAGACGGCCACCGGGGCCGATCTGCCCGTGAAGTCCGCCGAGACCCTGGATGACGAGACGCTGGCGGCGCAAAGCGCCATCATCGTGGGCAGCATCGCCAACAACCGCAGGCTGCTGTACCCGTACTCGCACCACCTGTGCTTTGCCGATGGTGTGTACCCGGGCGACGGCGGCTATGAGCTGCGCACCATCAATGACCCGTGGGGCAACGGCAGGAATCTCATCTGCCTCGGAGCCTCGGATGTCGCGGGGGCCGCCGCCGCCCTCGAGGCTCTCCGGGTCCACATCGGGCCCGGGGACACGCTGGTCCTGCCTTCCTTGCTGGAGACCAAACTCGCGGGCCGCGCCGCCGAGACCTGGGGCGGTCTGATGGGCACCGAACTCGACGAGCGGTGGGCGGAGGGCCAGAGGGAGCGGGCCGAGACGCACCTGAAGACCGCCGGCACCCGCGGGCTGTTTTCCATGGCCGAGGGGATCGGCCGCAACTATGCGCTCACGGGCAAGGAAGCCTACGCCCGGATGTACGTATGGATGATCCAGCGCACCTACGAGAGCTATCTGAGCAAGCCCACCACCTACGGCGGTCCCTGGGGCATGGATTCGGATTTCCACATCTACCAGAACATCTGCGCCTGGGACGTGGTGGAGGAGTGTCCGGCGGTCAGCGCGGAGGAACGTCTCGCGGTGACCAAGATCCTCTTCCAGTGGGTGAGCGAGGTGGCACCCCGCAAGGTGGCCTCGGAGAACAGCCGGGCGGTGCGCTTCAACCACCAGACCTTCCCGGCACTGGGGTGTCTGTATGCGGGGCAGTACTTCTCCCGCTACTATCGGGCGGTGGAGGCCGAGGACTGGATCAAGCTGGCCGACGGCACCTTCGTCTTCCAGCTTGACAGCAGCAAGCCTCACTGCGACTGCAACGGCTACCAGTGGCTGACCTTGCAGCACGTGGTGCGCTACTGCCTGGCGCGGCCGAACCTCACCTACTTCGAGAACGGCAACCTCCGCCTCAACGGCGACTACGCGATCCTGACCATGAACAACCTGGGCTATCCGGTGTCCTACGGCGACATCGGCGGCTGGACCTCCCTGGGATCCAACCTCCCGATCCTGCTGCCGGCGGCCTGGTACTACGGCGATGGGCGGTACGAGTGGGCCGCGGCCAAGACCCGCTCGGCCGGCGCCCGGCTCTCCATGGGCCTGTTTGACCCCGGTGACGCCAAGACCGCCGAGCCCACCGACCTGCTGGGCACCGTGGCCTGGGCGCTGGATGACCTATGGTACGATACCTTCGGCGGAGAAGACGCCGTCGCCCGCGAGCAGGCCTTCGACAAGGTCTGCTTCCGCGACACCTTCGCTCCGGAAGGTCAGTACCTGCTGCTCGACGGCCTCTCGGCCGGAGGGCACGGCCACCTGGACGGCAACGCCATCCTCCAGTGGTATGAGAACGGCCGCATCTGGCTGGCCGATGGAGACTACATCAAGTCCCTGCCCAAGTACCACAACGGCGTCTTGATACTGCGCGACGGCCAGTCGGAGAAGATCCCCGCGTTCTGCGAGCTTGGGCACGTGGCGGACATGGACGGCCTGGGCTCCTCTTGCACGCTCCTGCGCAACTACGCCGGAGCCGACTGGAGCCGTAACATCATCTGGCTCAAGGACCGCCTGTTCATCGTCGCCGACCAGATGACCGCCAGGGAGGATGGCGACTTCTCCTTCCGCGGCATCTGGCAGACCGTGGGCGACACCCGGCTGGACGGGAGCAGGCTTCACATCCAGCAGGAAGGTCAAAGCGCCGCCTTCGCCACCACCACCGACGCCCGCTGCATCCTCAACGAGGACCCCCACACCGGCAGCAATTGGGGCAGCTATCCGTACAGCAAAGAGCCGGTGGTCAAGTCGCTGCAGGGGATTGTGGATGCCGAGCTGCAGGCCGGGGAGCAGACCACTTTGTTCATGGCCCTGCACGCCTCCGGGGAGCAGGCCTCGGAGGTGCAGGTGCGGCGCCTGTCGCAAAACTCGGCGGTGGTCGCCGGCGTCGGGGAGCCGATAGTGGTGGTGGTGGGAGACAGCGAGAGGAAGGTGGCCCTCCCCGGTTTGGGGTCGGCGCAGGCCGATCTTGTGGCCCTGTCGGGGGCCACGCTGTGGGCCGTGGGCGTTACGGAGGCCGAGCTCGCCGGCCAGAGGTCCAGCTTCCCGGGCGGCGCGGACGTGCTGCTCGAC
>CAYRFY010000592.1:0-5271 GCA_964423635.1 uncultured Armatimonadia bacterium
TCGGGCTTTCCAGCCCGACTCGGCGAGCCGGAAGGCTCGCCGCCTGGCCGTGTCGCCGCCCCCGGAGCAACCTCCGCGCCGTGCTCGTCGGTTTGAGGCGGAGCTTCGCTAGATGTCTACATGGGCGCACTTCTTGACGTTTGAGGCAAGTTCCGGGGCCGCAATCACGCCGTTCGTGAACGTCCCGCAAGGCGGGATCGGGCTTTCCACTCACATTATGCCGCCTGGCCGTGGCACCGACCGAAGGCGAATCTCCGTGCCGTGCTCGTCGGTTTGAGGCGGAGCTTCGCTATCCGTTGCCCGAAGACCCGTATCAACTCGTAGGAGAGAGCAATATGCACCGCACAGTCGTCCTGATGGTCTTGTCCGCCTTATCCGTGCCCCTGCTTGCCATCGCCGCGCCGCTGGTCTTGCCACACCCTCAGGAGATGGCCCTCTCAGGCGAAAAACTGCCTTTGGTCTCCGACGGCGTCGCGGTGGGTGCCATTGTCGTGGGTTCCGGCTCCGAGGCCGGCCGGTTCGCGGCGCAGTGGCTCAACGACCGCATGAAGGCCCTGTGCGGCGTCACGCTGCCGGTGGTCTCCGAGCCGCCCTCGGAGAGGACCTGCATCCTGTTGCATCGCCCAGATAGTGTGCGCTCCCGGCGGCTGCTGAGGGAGGCTGGGGTCGATCTGTCCGTGGCTCCGGACCCGTCCCAGGCCTACGTAGTGCTTACCCAGGGCTCCACGGTGCACGTGGTGTCCCCGGCGGATACGGGCCTGGTCTATGCCGGCTATACCCTGGCCCAGTTGCTTTCCGGCACCCGGGGGCATTGCGACATTGCGGCGGCCCGGATCTTCGACTACCCTGCCGCGCCCGTGCGTGGGATGCTGTGGATCAGGGGCGATGACGGCTATCGGCACAGATACTCGCAGTGGGCGGCCTCCTTCAAGATGAACGCGTATACCTGGTACATCCCATGGAATCAGCCGCTTTCGGCGCAATTCCGCGAGATACTGGCGGATTGCCGGCTGCGGGGCATGACACTGATCCCCACCATCTCGTGGTTTCAGAACACGACCCTGCGCTATTCCAAGCAGGAGTTCGTGGAGCCCATGCTGGCCCGGGTGAAGGAGGCCCTGGACGCCGGTGCGGGGGCCTTCGGCTTCAACTTCGATGACGTGCCGCTACGGGTCTTTGAGGAGGACGAGGCCGTCTATGACTCACTCATCGCCGCTCAGGCCGACCTTCTGAACAAAGTGCACGCGATCACAGGGCCTGCGGGTGCCTCGATCTTCTTCACTCCCACCATCTACTGGAAGCCCTATCCGGGAGCACAGGGCAATAGCCTGGAGGATCAGTACACCTACGTGCGGGGGATGGGGGAGAGGTTCCCCGCGGACACGAAGACCTTCACGACCACGCTGAGCCGGGAGTGGGCGGACGAGTACGTGGAGGTCACCGGACGCAAGCCGGTATTCTGGCACAACTTCTTTCCCAACGACATGATCGGCTGGAAGATGTACTTCGAGCCCTATCCGCGCTTCTCCGAGGAACTGGTATCCCGTTCGCAGGGGGCCTTCGTGCTGGGGGGCTGGCAAACGGACTGGTGGAAGGTGAACTACCTCACCTTCGCCTGCAATACCTGGAACCCGCGGCGCCCGTGTACGCTGACGGAGGCTTTCACCCACCTGTTCCCGCGGGAGGGGGGAAAACTGGCGGAGTATGCGGTGCTCCTCGGCGGGCACGACGAGCCGGCGGAAGAGCTGATGTGGGGCGAGGACCACCCGCACAAGACTCTGGAGCTGCAGTCGTTTCTCAACCTCGAGCCGACGGCAGAGAACCTGGCCGCCCTCCGGAAGCGTCTTGAGAACGCCGAGGCCGCCGAGGCCATCGCGGCGGACATTGCCACTCGCGACGAAGTGCCCGCGGCCATGGCGAAGGAGCTTGGCGCCGCCGCCACGCGGATGAAGCTCAACTACAAGATGGCCCTGACGGCCACTCTGGTGCGGCAGATGGAGCAGGCCGGCGAGCGCAACAAGCTTGCCTCCGAGGAGACGCAGAGGCTCGTGGAGGAGGCGTTTGACGCCGGCGACGAGTTGGAGCGGCTCATGGCCTCCGTGGGCTGGCCGGCCGAAAAGGCAGGGGATGTGGTGCTGAGGTCTTACTTCGAGAGCCTGCGCGACCGGCTGGCCAGCGGCCAGGGCGCCACGCCCCGGATGACTGCGCTGGAGTGCGCCGAGTCCCCCCTCATCGACGGTCGTCTGGATGAGCACGGCTGGGCACGGGCGTCGGTTTCGACGCCCTTCTATCTCATCGAGGGCAAGCCCCGGCCGGCCACACAGCAGACCGAGGTCCGGGTGCTTTACGATGACAGCGCGCTGTATCTGGGCTTCGTCTGCCACGAATCGGGAATGGACGCGCTGAGGACCCAGATGACCCGGCGTGACGACATGGTCTGGGAGGACGACTGCATCGAGATCTTCATCGACCCGCTGCGCAACCGCAAGGACTACCTGCATTTCATCGCCAGCGCCGCGGCGGTTATCTTTGACGAGAAGGTGACAGACGGCAAGAAAGACTCCGAATGGAACGGTGGCTGGACGGTGGCCACGCAGCGCGCTGAAGACCGCTGGACGGCGGAAGTCGCCATTCCCTACGCCGATCTGGGCATCGACAGGCCTGCGGCCACGGACCGACTGGGCTTCAACGTCACCCGCGAGGAAGTGCCGCACGAGGAGGTCAGTGCCTGGGCGTTGACCTTCGGCTCTTTCCACCAGCCGGGGATGTTCGGCGATCTCGCCTTCGGTCAGGAGGCGGAACTGGTCTGGATCGAGGCCGAGAGTGTGGCCAAGACCAACTTCCTGTACGGCGTGCAACTGGCCTCGAAGCGTCCCGAGGCCCGCGGCACCAATGGCACCGGCTATCTGAACCTCAACGTCGCCCACGAGGGCGGGCCCTCGGGAGACACCCCGGACGGCGCTCCGGACTGGTTCGCCCGCTGGGAGTTCGACGTTCCGCGGGACGGGGCCTATGCATTGTGGCTACTGGGCAGCGACGGAATCTCCGGACTGGCGTGCTGGCAACTGGACGACGGCGCTCCGCAGCCCGAGCGCCGGAAAACCTCGGCGCCCACCGCCGTCACCTATCCGCGGCCGCTTAACCTGGGCAATTGGCATCTGCTGGACGTTGACGGTCTGGGAGAGTTGAGCGCGGGCAGGCACGCGCTGACGCTGCGGGTAAGGGCCGAGGACCCTGCCGAATCCAAGCGCTGTGGGTATTTCATCGACACCCTGGTACTGGCTCCGGTGGGATGGCGGCCGTAGGTGGCTTTGGCCGGTCTTCACGGGAACAAGAACGCCGCTGGGCACCCGGTTCGGGTGCCCAGCGGCGTTTGGATCTGAGCTAGGTCGGCTGTCTCGGTGTTGCGTCAGGCCGAAAGACGTCTCGACGGCGGGGTCCAGTCGTCCACCTCCGCGTCCCAGCCGTCCTGGGTGAGGTCAGCCTCTTCCGAGGCCTCGCGTCTCTTCTCCGGGGCGCCGCTGCGTGCCGGTGCGGCCTGCCCCTGATCCAGGCGGAAGAAGGCCACCGCCTGGCGCAGCGCGTCCGCGCGCCCGGTCAGGCCGGCGACGGTACCGGCCATCTCTTCGGCCCCCGAGGCGTTTTGCTGCACGACCTTGTCCAGCTCCTGCACCGCCTGGGTGATCTGCTGCACGCCTCGGGCCTGCTCGCCGCTGGTGACGTTGATCTCCTCCAGCAGTTGCGCGGTGTTCTGAATGCCGGGGACGATCTCTTCCAGCAGTGTGCCGGCCCTCTCGGCCACCTGCACGCTGTCGGCGGAGAGCGTGCGGATCTCCTGGGCGGCGACGCCGCTGCGCTCGGCCAGCTTCCGCACCTCGGCGGCGACCACCGCGAAGCCTCGGCCGTGCTCGCCGGCCCGGGCGGCCTCGATGGCCGCGTTGAGAGCCAGCATGTTCGTCTGCCGCGCCACATCCTCGACCATCGCGATCTTCTCCGCGATGTCCTTCATCGCCTGGACCGTCAGTACCACCGCCTCCCCACCCTCGATGGCCTTTCCGGCGGCGTCCTGGGCGATGCCCGTGGTGCGCTGAGCGTTGTCGGCATTCTGAGCGATGGAGCTGTTCATCTCTTCCATCGACGAGGACACTTCCTCGACACTGGCCGCCTGCTCCGATGCGCCCTGAGACATGGCGTCCGCCGAGCGGTTGATCTCCTCGCTACCGGAGGCAACCTCCTCGGCCGCCTCCTGGACTTGACCGATGATCTCGCCCAGGTGCCCGCAGAAGTCGTCCATGGCGCGCGAGAGCTCGCCCAGCTCATCACTGCGCTTGAGGCCCAGGCGTTCCCGCAGATCGCCGTCGCGCAGGCGTGAGAACTGCTGCACGAGGCTGCGGATCGGGCGGGTGATGCTCAGGCCGAACGGGATGCTGATCAGGAGAGCCAGAACGCCGGCCAGAGAGCCGACAACCAGACTCGTCGTGCGCGCTACCTGCACCGGGGCGTTGAACTCGTCGGCGTATGCGCTGGCGCAGATCACCCAGTCCCAGGGCTCGAAGTACAGGACGCTGGCCACCTTGTCGCGGGCCCTCGCGTCCCCGGGATTCTTCCACGGATACTCAATCCACCCGCTCTTGCGCGCCTCGCTGTCCTTGTTGCAGAGGTCCTTGATGAACTCGCGGCCGCGGGCGTCCTTGGCGTCGATGATGTTCTCGCCGTCGCGCTCGCCGTCCTTGCTGATGGCGTAGTTGCCCTCGCTGTCGAGGACAAACACATACCCATCCTGACCGACCTCGGTATTGACGATGCCCTCACGCAGCGTACTGACGCTCTCCTGGGGCACGCCCACGTAAAGCGCGCCGACCACCTCGCCACCCGCCGACTTGATGGGCTCGTACGCCGCGACGTACCAGCGGTCCACGACGAAGGCCCGGCCTCCGTAGCTCTTGCCGGCCAGCACGGCCTGAGCCACCGGGCTTGAATTGGGTATGTACGTGCCCACGGCGCGCTCGCCGCCCTTGCCCATCACGTTCGTGCTGATCCGCAGCAGCCCCACGTCGGTGCGCTGGAAGATGGTGCAGGTGCCGCCGACCAGCTTCTTCACCTGGTCGACCACGCCATAGTCGCGCAACAGAGGCCTGTCTCGTGACTGTAGAACCGGAATGGTGACTACCGAGGCCTGCTTGGTCTCCTGATCGACCGCCTGCACCTGCTGCGGCGGCCCGGTGGTGACCGGTCCCCGGCTCGCCAGGCAGTAGCGCGCCACACTCAGAT
>CAYRFY010000593.1:0-5257 GCA_964423635.1 uncultured Armatimonadia bacterium
GCGGAACGCCAGCAGCGCCCCGGTGGCCAGGATGAGTAGAATCAGCGTGACGCTGAGCGCCATTTCCACCTTGCCCACGGACATGTTCAGGAAGATCGCGATGGGCAAGACCTCGGTCTTGAACCGGGTGGCGCCGCAGAACATGAGGATGGGACCGAACTCCCCGGCGGCGCGGGCCCAGGTCATGACCATGCCGGCCACCAGGCCGTTGCGCGCCAGAGGGAAAGTGACCTTCCAGAACGCCTGGCGCTCATTGCAGCCCAGAGTGCGGGCCACCTGCTCCATGCGCGGGTCGACGCTGTCGAAGGCGGCCTTGAGCGCCCGGACGGCGAAGCTGGCGGAAGGCACGAACTGGGCGAGGATGATGCCCTTCTGGGTGAAGACGAAGCGGGCCACATGATCCTCGATCCATACGCCCATAGGGGTCTGGAAGAACACCAGCAGGGCGATCCCGGCCACCAGCGGCGGCAGGACGATGGGCAGGTCGATGATGGTATCGATCAGCGCGTGCAGGGGGAAGCGATAGCGGCTCAGGGCGTAGCTGGCCGGGATGCCCAGGATCATCGCGATGGCCGTGGTGATGGTGGTCGTGACGGCCGTGAGCTTGACGGCAAACAAGACCTCCGCCGATATCACGGCGGAAAGGAAGGTGGGCGCATCCAGATACGTTACCATGGACAGTAACGTGATCGTGATGACGCCCACCATCAGCAGCAGCCCGGAGACGACCAGGTAACGGAACAGCGAGGTCCGTGCCCTGTATTGCGTGTCACTCATGCGCCCGTACCGGCCTCCGTCGCGGGTGTCATTCCGGCCTCGACCACCATCTTCTGGCCCTCGGGGCCGGCGCAGAAGTCCATGAAGGCCTTGGCCTCCTCGGCGTGCTCGGAGTACTTCAGCACTCCCAGTGGGATCTTGGAGGGCTCATACAGATCCCCGGGGATGGGGAGCTGATCGCAGTCGTCAGCGACCTGAGCGGCCGTCACGTTCCAGACGATTGCGACGTCCAGGGACTTGAGCTTGACCATGTTGCTCAGTTCCGGGACGTTGCCGGCCTTGACCGCGATGTTTGGCTCCACCTGTTGCAGGATGCCCGCCTTGTTCAGGAGTGCCTCGGTGGCGCGCCCCACGGCCGCCGCATCCGGCTCGCCGACCCCGACCTTAAGCCCCGCCCGGGTCATGTCCTGAACCGTCTTGATCCCCTTGGGGTTCCCCTTCTGCACGAGGAGCACAGGATCGAAGTACCCGATGAGTTTCTCCTCCGCGATGAACCCGCGGTCTTTCGCCTGGTTCAGGTAGAAGTCCTCCCCCGGCATGTACAGATCGCCGCGACGGGCGAAGGCGAGCTGACTGAGCAGACAGCCCGAACCGGCATAGCCCACATCGATGCGAATGTTGGGGTGCTCGCCGGTGTAGGCCGCGATGGCCTTGTCCATGAAGGGCTGGATGCCCGCGCCGCAGTACAGGTACAGAGTGGTCCTCGCCCCGGTCGTGGGCTGTTTGGCCCGGTCGAAGGCCCAGTTCTCCCAGATCGTCTGGGCCTCGTCGGTGAGCATGAAGTTCAGGAAGGCATGGCCGGCCTCGGGGTTCTTGCAGCCCTTGATGACCGCCGCCTGCGCCGGGATCGGGCCGCTGATCTCCGTGGGGATCTTGCCCAGAAGCTGCGCCTTGCCCTTCATCGGCTCCGGCTTGCCCCCGATCTTGCGGGTCTCCATCGTGCACGGATAGTAGACCACACCCACATCCGCCTTGCCGCTGGAGAGCTGCGCCTTTACCTGCGAAGGCTCCGGTGTCAGCCACAGCTTGCTCTCCACCTCATCCCACACGCCCTCCTTCTCCAGCGCGGCCTTCATGTAGAAGCCGGAGCTATTGGTCTCGGTGGGCATCGCGATGGTCTTGACCTCAGGCTTGGTGAGGTCCTGCAAAGACTCAATGCCACAGGGGTTTTTGTTGGCCACCATCATGGCCACGGAGTTGTAGGCATAGGTAACGGGCTCGCCGTCCAGGCGGTCGGCGGCCTTGACCTGCTCCATCTCCCTGTCGCCCAGGGAGATCCACAGGTCCGGCGAGGCCTTGCCGTCCACCAGCTTCTTGGTGTGGACGTCGATATTGGCCACATCCTGGGTGATCTCAATGCCCGGGTTTTGCTGCTTGAACAGGTCGATCAGTTCGCCGTAGGGTCCGGCGACGCCGCAGGGCACGTAGATCTCCATCTGCCCGCTGACCTGATTTCCCCCACCGGTCTGACCGCCGGGCACGCCCATTTCAGGGAGCGGCATCGCCTCGTGGTCCACCGGTTTGCGGCCGCAGCCCTGCACCAGCGCCAGGCCGGCGATCAGCGTGGCGACGGCCAGCAGTTGTGCGAAAGTCTTCATCTTGGGCCTCCCGTGCCCGTCGGGTTATCCGGTCTCGGCCAGCGCCTTGTCGATGACCGCGTACAAGTCCGCCTCGGTCCACTCGCCGTCGATGGCCATCTTGAAGGTGACCTCGGTGGGCTTGCCGTCCTTGTCGTACACCCAGGTCTGCCGGTCGTTGATGAGGATGGCGCCGCAACTGAGCCCCGCCTCGCGCCACTTGTCGAAGCCGGCCTTGCTGGTGAAATCCACGAACTCAGCGGCCACCTTGCCCTCGTACTTGGCAGGCAGGCCCTGGATCATGGCCTTGATCTGCTTGTGGCCCTCATTGTCCGGATAGAAGGCCCGCACCGTGACGGTCGCTTTGGAGGTATCCACCGCGGCGGGGACCGCCGTGGCATTGTCCAGGGTCAGACAGCCGGTCATGCCCTTGTCATCCAGGATCTTGAGACCTTCTTCCGAGGTGACGAAGTCCACGAAAGCCTGGGCCGCCGTGGGGTTAGGCGCTCCCTTCACCGGGGCGATAAGGCACTGCTGCTTTTCGTAGGTGTCGGGTGCGAAGGCGTATGCGACCTGCACCTTGCTGGCGCTGAGCTTCTCGGGGTTGGTCTCCAGCGGGCAGTTCCGGTACGAGATCCCTGCATCGGACTTGCCGCCCGCAACCATGGTATGCGACACGATGGCATGCTTGGTCTTGACGATCTTGGGCTGCAGTTCATCCCACAGGCCCAGCTTGCTCAGGGCCTCCTTGCCCGACAGGCCCACGGAGTTCAGGTCCGGGTCGGGCATGGAGATGGTCTTGGCCTTGCGGAGGTCCTCGGCCGAGGTGATTTGGAGCGGGGCCTCCCTGTTGGTGATGACGACCAGCTCGAAGTCGCCCACCGCTTTCTCGGTTCCCGCCTCGGCCAGGCCTGCGTCCACCAGCAGCTTGAACTCCTGGCTTCCCGGCGAGATGAACAGGTCGGCCTTCTCGCCCTTCTTGGCCATGCGCTCCACCAGCACCCCGGCGTTGTCGAACACGCCGTTGAGCTTGACCTGCGGGTACTTATGCTCGAAGGCGTCCATCACTCCGCGGATGGGGATGATCATCCCGCAGGGCACGTAGAGGACGACCTCGCCGGAGATCTCCCCGGCGGCGTCCTGTGTCTCGGGCGGCGGCGCGGTGGCGGCGGGGTCTGTGGCCTCGGGCCCGGGGCAGCCCGCGAGCAGCGCCCCCAGGAGTACCACCACGGCAATCGTGATGAGCCGATCTGGCATCTGCGGGTCCTCACTTCCTCAGGATGGTCATTCGGGCAGCATGCACGCGCACATGTACTGACCCACGGAGCTGTCGAAGAACAGCGCGAAGGCCGTTGTGAGCACCAGGATCACCAGTTCGTAGGCCAGCACCTTCTTGAGCCCGATGGCGCGCCACAGGATCAGGTCACCGGGGATGCTGGTGCCGGCGGCGGTGAGCAGGATCGCCAGCGCGGGCCCCATCCCCATGCCCATCTTGAGAAACGCCTTGGAGAAGGCGACCTCCGACAGGATGGGGAAGTACATGGCGCTGGAGAACACGTTGGCCAACAGCACGGGCTGTACGGCGCCCCACATCGTGCTGCCTTCGGGGGCCGGGCCGACGAGACGGTACACCGTCTTGACGTCGATGAACATCGACGCCGCGCCGATCACCAGCACGGCCGGAACCAGCAGCGGAACCGTGAGTTTCACCAGGCCCCATGATTCCCCCAGCCACGACTTCACCTCATCGCCGCTGAAGCGCGTCCACATCAGGGCGACGACGGCGGCCAGGATGAGCGCCATCCCGATGATCTTCGGCGTCCAGGCCATCTCCCAGGCGCCGTAGGCCACCAGCCCCAATAGCAGGGCGACCAGGACCCAGACCCGCCCGTACGATCCCGGGCCCTCTTCCGGGATCGCCGCCGGCGACGCGGCGGCCTCGGCCTCCGAGCGGCGGAAGAGCAGGGCCATCAGCAGGCCCGTTGCCACGGCGATCAGCGGCACCCCCAGCGCCCGCCAGGCCCCGAGCTGCAGCCCCAATACCTGAACGGTGAACACCAGGGCCACGACGTTGATCGCCGGGCCCGCGTATAGGAACGCGAAGGCCGGGCCGATCCCCGCTCCCCGCCGGTAGATGCTGACAAACAGGGGCACCACATTGCACGAGCACAAAGACAGGATCACGCCGGAGACCGCGGCCACGCCGTAGGCCGCAGCCTTGTTCGCCCCCGCCCCCAGGTACTTGAGGATCGCCGAACCGGGAATGAAAGCCGCGATGGCCCCGCCCAGGAAGAACGCCGGAACCATCGTGGTCAGGGCCTTCCAGCTCAGGACGCAGCAGGTGAAGACGTTGACGATCTCGCTGAGGGCGTCCTGCGGCCGTGCGGGGAGCTTCGAGGCCATCTGCTGTTTCAGTGGGTCTAAGGCCCCGATGAGGTACAAAGCCAGCACGGCCGCCACGGCGCCACAGGCCCCAACTGGCCACCAACGCCGTCGCGGCCGGCGGTCGGTGTCCGCACTCGCGGTTGCCTGGGACGAAGGTGGCATACGCGGGGTCCTCGGGGGCATGGCGCCCGGTCTCGGTCGCTGCGCGGCGACCGGCTATGGTGCATTGAGGTCCATCATAGCTGCAGAACGCCGACGGGACCTACCGGAATTCCGCAAAGAACTAGCAAGATACTAGTAAGTGGCGATGCCCGCGATGGCCGGCCATTGCGGCGGGCGGGGGGAGAGGGGCGGCGTGTGGCACAGGTCGCCCCCCTACAACGGCTAACGGCCGTGGCGCGTGGTTCGTGGCGCGGAACGGCACCGTTGCCGTTCCGCCGTCGCCGGGCGGACGGCGAACGGCGGCGCGGTACAGGCCCGCGCCCTACAGAGCGGCGGTGCCCAGCCGTTGGCCGTCT
>CAYRFY010000594.1:0-5243 GCA_964423635.1 uncultured Armatimonadia bacterium
CCGCCACGATCCTGTCCCGGTACTCGTCGGCGTCGGCCGCTGCACCGCTGACCTCGCCCAACTCGTCCTGAATGGCCCGAAGCTGTTCCCGGAGATAGTGCTCGCGCTGGCTGTCCTCAAGCTCGTTGTGCACCCGGTTGTGGATATCGCGCTCCAGCATGAGGATATCCAGCTCGGACGCCAGATACCTGTCCAGCAGGCGCAGTCTCTCATCCACCTCGAGGGTCTCCAGGAGCCTCTGCTTGTCCTCGACGCGAATCCCCAGGTACGGAGCAACCACATCCGCCAGACGGCCGGGGTCCTCGACATTGAGCGACATGACCAGGGCTTCCGGCGGGATGTTGCGGCTGAGGTTCGTGGCCTCCTCGAACTGGGCCACCACATTGCGCATCATGGCCTTGAGTTCGTCCGAGCTGCGCTCGATACCCAACAGGGGCAGGCACAGGGCCTTGAGGAATGGAGCCTGCTGGCTGAACTGGACGACCCGCGCCCGCTGCACCCCCTCGAGCACCACACGCAGGGTCCCGTCGGGCAGCTCGAGCACCTGAACCGCCCGGCAGAGGGTCCCCATGGCGTATAGCCCTCCGGCCTCCGGGGTCTCCTCGTCCGGATCGATCTGCGTCAGGGCCAGGATCTGCGTGCCATCCATCTTGGCGGCCTGGATCGCCCTCACGCTCTGATCGCGCACGACGCCCAGTGGCACGACCATGTACGGGAAGACCACCACGTCCCGGAGGGGGAGCACCGGCACGTCCACGGGGCCGTCATCGATCTTGACGATCGGCTCGTTCTCGTCCTGCGGCTGTTGAACTTCGGCTGGCTCGGTCATGGGCAAAGGTACACTCACAATTGCGGCAGACGCCGCCCACGTTCGAAAAGGGGCGGCGTCTGCCTGCTGCTTCTGATAGATGGTATCGGCTTGCGCAGCGCCGGGGCACCATGCAGCGCGGTCGGCCTCGGGCTCCATGGATGCCGGTCGGCTCCACAAAGCGACCTAGGCCGGTCGGCGCTCGCTGTCGGCCTCCCGCTGTAGGATCGGCTGGGTCTTCTGAGTGATGCATTCCTCGGTAATGGTGCAGTGCACCACATCCCGGTCCGAGGGCACGGTGAACATCACGTCCAGCATGCATTCCTCGATGATCGTGCGCAGGGCACGTGCCCCCGTCTTGCGCTCCAGGGCCTCGCGGGCGATGGCCGCCAGCGCCCCCTCGGTGAACTCCAGTTCCACGCCGTCCAGCAGTTGCATGGTCTTGGCATACTGCCGGACCAGAGCGTTGCGGGGCTCGGTGAGTATCTGCCGGAGCATGTCCTCGGTAAGCGAGTGCAACGGGGCCACGACCGGCAGGCGTCCGATGAACTCGGGGATCATGCCGAACTCCACGAGGTCGTGGGGCATGACGCCGGACAGCAGGGCATCGTCGTCGGACTTGTCCGCCGCACGGGCCGCGGCGCCGAACCCGATCGACCGATTCTGCGTGCGGCGGCGGATAATATCCGTGATGCCGTTGAACACACCGCCGCAGATGAAGAGAATATTGCGGGTGTTGATCTGGATGTACTCTTGCTGCGGATGCTTGCGGCCGCCCTGGGGGGGCACATTGGCCACAGTACCCTCAAGGATCTTCAGCAGCGCCTGCTGCACCCCCTCACCGGAGACGTCCCGGGTGATCGAGGGATTGTCCTGCCGGGCGGCGATCTTGTCAATCTCGTCGATGTAGACGATGCCGCGCTCGGCCCGGGCGATGTCGTGGTCCGCCGCGATCAGAAGCTGCAGCAGGATGTTCTCAACGTCCTCGCCCACATAACCCGCCTCGGTGACCGAGGTGGCGTCGGCGATGGTGAAGGGAACGTCCAGGAGCTTGGCCAGAGTCTGGGCCAGAAGGGTCTTGCCGGAGCCGGTCGGACCCACGAGCAACACGTTGGTCTTCTCCAGCTCGATGTCGTCTTCGGAATCGCACAGGTTGATGCGCTTGTAGTGGTTGTACACTGCCACCGAGAGCACACGCTTGGCGTGCTCCTGGCCGACGATATAGGTGTCAAGATGGTCTTTGATATCCTGCGGAACCGGGACCGCTCCGTCGCTGAGCTTGTCCTGGTTGGCCTGCAGGGCCTTGTTGCGGATCACCTGATTGCACAGCCCGACGCAATCGACGCAGATGTACACGTTCGGGCCGGCGATGAGTTCCTTCACCTGCGTGGGCTTCTCACGCCCGCAGAAGCTACACCGCAGACGCCGCTCGCCTCCGTCCTTGACTCCATCCACTAGACATCGTCTCCTGTTCCTGAGTGCCGGACGTCCTCGGCTCCCGATGCCTGAGCCATACAGCCGGGAAACCTGCCATCCCCGGCTGTCTTTTTCTCGGCGCCTCTCCGGGTCTCCGGACGAGGCGGTGCTCCGAGTCGCCGCGGCCTCACCGCATTTCGCGAGTGCCCGGTGCACGGCGGTGGGCGGTCGGGCGGGAGTGTCCCGCCCGATGGATCACCGGCCGTCGGGGCCCGACGGCTCCGACCCCTTCTCCGCGACGGTGTCGACGATACCGTACTCCACTGCCTCAACGGCGGTCATGTACTTGTCGCGATCGGTGTCCTTCTCGATGCGCGCCAGGGGCTGACCGGTATGCTGAGCCAGAATGTCGTTGAGCCAACTGCGCATGCGCAGGATCTCCTCGGCCTGGATCTGGATGTCCGCCGCCTGCCCCTGAGCGCCTCCCCAGGGCTGGTGGATGAGGATCCGCGAGAACGGGAGTGCGTGGCGATGGCCCTTGGTACCCGCCGCCAACAAGACGGCGGCCATGCTCGCCGCCTGGCCGATGCACCACGTGTGCACATCCGGGGAGATGAACTGCATGGTGTCGTAGATGGCAAGTCCGGCCGTGATCGATCCACCCGGGGAGTTGATGTACAGCGAGACCGGCTCCGTCGGATCATCGCCCTGCAGGTACAGAAGCTGCGCCACCGTCACGCTGGCCACGAGGTCGTCGATGGGCGTGCCGATGAAGATGATCCGCTCCCGCAGCAATCGGGAGTAGATGTCATCTCGCCGTTCTCCGCGAGGGGTGTGATCGGTGACAAAGGGTACGTAAACCATATATCTGCCCGCTCCTCGAGGCCCGGCCCCTACGGCCGATAGATAGCTGCGATTGTCCCGACTTCCACCGATCTGCTCCGACCCGGTCCGTCCGCCGCCACCCACCTGTCCGGCGGGGCTCTTCCGCTGCCGGGGCTTCCCCGGTTACGGGGCGGTTGTCTGGTCCTCCTGCTCGGCCTCCGCCTCTGTCTCGCCCTCCGCATCCGTCTGAACTGCCTCTGCCGGCCGGCCGGCGTCAGCAGCGGCCTCGCTCTGCGTTTCCGGCTCCGCAGCCGCCGTTTCCGACGGGGCCTCGGGCTCCTCTTTCGGCTTCGGTCGCAGGAGATCGTCGCGTATCTTACGATACTCCTCGACCGCGATATCTTGCAAGTCCACGGCTGTAAACAGGGTGTCAAAGGTCTTTCTGCGCCTCAAGTTCTGCAGCAGCCGATCCTCGAACTCGGGCTGCAGTACCTGGGCCTGCCGGACCGTGTCGGCATCGAGACCGTTTTCCTCGGCATAGAGCTGCACCGCGCTCTCGATCTCCTCCTCGGTGACCTCCAACTCGTGCTGCTTGGCCACACCGGCCAGCAGCGCGTCCACCTCGAGCGTCTGCCGGGCCCGGAACAACTCAAACTGGTTCAGTTGCCCGGCCTCGACACCCAGTACGGACTCGATGTCCTCCCGCGCCACCCCTTCATCGGCGAAACGACGAATCGTGTCCTGGACGTTCTCCACCGCCAGGTGCAACACGAGCTCCTCAGCCACCTCCACGGTGCTGACGTCGCGGAGAGCCTTGACCATCTGCAGCTCCATCTCATGGCGCGAGTACTCGGCGCGCTCGGCCTGCGTCTGCCGCCTGATCTCCGCCTCCAGGTCGGCCAGGGTCGCGAACTTCTCGGCATCCACCAACTGGGCGAGCTCATCGTCGATGGCCGGTACCCTGCGGTCGCGAATCTCCTTCACAACCACCTCGGCCTTGGCCGCCTTCCCTGCCACTCCTCCGTCCGGATAGTCCTCGGGATAGGTAAACTCGAGCTCGAAAGACTGCTCGAGCATTCGTCCCGGCAGCTTCTCACCGATGGGGGGAACGAGCCCCTCGCGGCCGGCCACCACCGACTGCTCGGCGGCCTCCGCCGGTCTCTCCTCACCCTCGACGGATACGGCGATACTCACGGTCACCGCATCTCCGGCACCCACCGTGCTTCGGTCGGTGTCGGTCTCCACGGCATTGCTCTCGGCCAGCTCCCGCAGCACGCCCTGAATCTCATCCTCGGTGGGCTCCGTCTCGGGACGGTAGATGGTCACGCCGGAGACGTCACCGAGGTCCGCCCGTGAAGCCAACGTAACGGTGAACTCCACATCCAGGGGCTTGCCCTCCTCGATCCCACTCTCTGAGGGCTCGCCGAAGTCCGGCTCCCCCACGGTCTCAAGATCGCCCACGGCCTCCTCGAGATTGTCCTTCAGCAGGTCGTACCACACGGATTCGGCGATGGAATCGGCGCCGAAATGCCGCAGCAACAGGGCTCGGGGCACCCTTCCGGGCCGGAATCCCCGCACCTGTCCACGGGTGTTGAGCTCCTGGTAGACCTTGTCGAAAGCCCGATCGACTTCGGTGGCATCGAACGACAGCCGGACCTTCGCCTGACAGCCTGGCGCATCTTCTATTGTGTGCTTCACAGATATCTCTCCCTGAGGGCATGGCCCCCACTTGTACGATTCGCGCCGCCACCGTGGCCCCGGCGAACTAGAGGTCCGGCCGAAAAGCCGGGGCTGCCGTGAAGAGGTCATCCTGAGCGTCAATCTCCCGCAGCGAGATAGCAAAGGATCTCGCGAGATCCCGGGAGGTTCGTCGAACTGCTCTTGCCGGGAGCGGACGCTCTCAGAATGACATTCCCATGCGAATGTGGACTTGTCGGCCGCACCTCTAGATGCCTACATGGGCGCACTTGCTGACGTCTGAAGCAGGTCTTGGGGCCGCAACCAAGCCGTTGGCCACCCTCCCGCCTTGCGGGAGCGCCGCCTGACCGTGGCACCGACCCCCGGCGCACCGTGCCTGGGCTCACACAGAAGCGTCGCCCGGCATGCACCGGACGACGCGAAGGTCCTGCATTAGGTCTGAAAGCGCGGAAACACAGCGCAGGCCGCAACGCGCTGGGGCAACCGTCGGGCCCGC
>CAYRFY010000595.1:0-5240 GCA_964423635.1 uncultured Armatimonadia bacterium
TCCGCCGGGTCCGCCACCGGGTCCGCCGGGTCCGCCACCGGGAGCAGCGCCTGGACCGCCGGAAGCGCCATCCTGCTCTCCGTCAGCGCTCTCCACCACCTCGGGCACCTCGAACGGCTCCGCGGCTGCGAAGGTGACGTAGTTTTGGTCCAGATAGTATCCGCGCTGAACGCTTCCGGCTCCGGCCATCGCGCTCTCAATGGCCTTCTTGGTCTCGGCGATGGTGGTCTCCGTCGCGGCCCCCTCGGTGCCGGCCGCCAGGTCGAAGCTCGTGTAGGCCGCCGCCCCGGCGGCCTGATCCACCATCTTCACGGTGAAGCGCGCCGTCTCGGTGCCGGCGGCGTCGAAGACTCGCCACGTCTCCCCCTGCCGGAGCGTGACCTCGTCTGCAGCCGGCAGACTTGCGGCGGTGGTGAGTACGATAAGGAGCGTTGCGGCCGTCCACAGGATATGGCGGGACGTGCGGATCATGAAGTCATCACCCTCAGAAAGACGGCGTGCCGGCCGTGCTGACGGGCCCGAGACCGGGCGCCACAGTCGGGCCTCATCCGAAGAGCGGTGGAACGGGAAAGAGCCCCCGCCGCCTCTGTTCGCGACCGGCAGAGGGATTCCTCCTTGGGAGTCAGGAGCCGAGGAGACAAAGGCGCCCCGCCCTCCGGGCCGCGGGTTCCGCACCCGGGGTGGTCGACCAGCTCCGTCCCGGCCGCGGCCCCCGTAGAGCCTGCCTCCCTGGCCCGACAGTACAGATCGGCCCCGGCGCAGAGTCTAGAGGTCCGGCCGAAAACCGTATGTGTTTGGCGCCCCGCACCATCGGCCGTTTGCCGTCGCTGTCAGGCCCGAAGGACCGTGCGGCGGGATCGTCGAGTCGGGACCGCATGGCGGGACCCGTCCTACGCGAGTGTCGAACGGCGGCACGGCATCGCCTGAGAAGCTGAGCTTCACCCGGTTGGAGTTGGCGTCATACTCATAGTAGAAGCTCCCCAGGTCGGCGCCGTCCGAGAGGCGGCGGTGGGTGATGCTGCGGATGCGGTTGCCGGTATCGTAGTCATACGAGGTGGCCACATCGTTCCCCATGGTCGCCGACTGGGTGAGGTCGTTGTTCAGGTACTGGTAGGTCGTGGCATCGCCGAAGGGACTGACCACGACCGTCATGCGGTCGGCGTCGTCATACTCGTAGTATGTGGCCTCCCCGGCGGCATTGACGATAGCCGTCCGGCGCCCGGCGTCGTCATACATGAAGTACGTGGCCCCGAACGGGTCCTCGCGCCAGTCTACCGCCCCGCGCTCGTCGTAGTGCCAGTAGGTGGTGCCCGTGCCATCGGTCATCCGGAACGGCCGGGCGTTCTCGTCATACTCGAAGGTCACCTGCTGCGAGCCGGGATAGCTGCGGGCGGTGAGGCTGCCCAACGGGTCGTAGGAGTAGTCGATGCGCAGGCTCCTGGGGTCGATGGTCCAGTCCACCGCGCCACGCTCGTCGTAGTGGTGCTGGGTGACCCGACCGAGCGCGTCCGTCTCGGTGAGCACGCGGTCCGAGTTGTCGAAAGTGTAGTACAGCGAGTGCCACGCCGGATCGGTGATGACCTCGGCATTGCCGTTGGCGTCGTACTCATAGTACGTAGTGCCGCCCTCTGGGTTGACGTAGCAGGTCACACGTCCGGCGTCGTCATAGTGCCAGTAGTGGACGTGCAGGTGCTTGAGCGGCTCGCCGGCAGCTACGCCCCGGGGCGTCATGGTCCAGTCCCGCCCCAGGGCGTCGGAGACGAAGGCAGCCGGGCAGCGCCCCATTGCCGCCCGGTGCCGAGGCGCTCGCTTGCAGGTGACGGCCGTGATGCAGGCTCTGGTCGGATGGGTTGGCTCCTCCGCTCGCGTCAGATGGCCTGCGCGGCGTGGCTACGCCGCCGAGAGGCAGGCAAGGAGCGCCAGAGCGAACAGCCCCGGACAACACACGAGCGCGGCGACGGAGAGCCACTGCCGCCGTGCTCTAGCGCGCACCCCGACGGCCCACATGAGACCAGCCATCGGAAGCCCGAGCGCCGCGGCCAGCAGCGGCTCCCAGGCCCACAGAGCCACGAAGCCAAAGGCCGCCCAGGTGGCGGCCCGCCTTGCGCTCTCAGGGACCACGAGTCGCCAACCGGTGGCAAGCAGCAGGAGCAGGCAGGCGCCCAGCGATAGGGCGCCCGCCAAACCGCGAATGCTGGTTCTCGCGAGGTGGGCCACCTCGTCGGTCGTCGGCAGGGCCCTCCGGTACCGCTGGCCGTCCCATCGCCAGCATACCGGCCCGAGGGGGCCGACGAAGGCCAGAATGTCGGGGACGGAGCCGGGATGTGGAATGCTCGGCCAGATGGACACCGTGCTATTGGATAGCGGGTGACTCAGCATATAGCGACACGCGAGCCAGATCATGCTCCCATTCGGCTTGGCCTGGTAGGCCACGAGTTGCAGCTCCCGCAAGGGCACTTCGGGATCAGGCGCATCGAAGAGCATCAGCACCACCGGCCCTCCAGCCGCCTCCCCCTGCCAAGCCTGCACGTTCGTGGCAAGGCCGCGGGTGAACTCGCTCAGCTGAGCATACCTGCTCTCGGCCGCGCCCAAGTCCCTAGGGGTGGCTGGCTTCAGGTCGCGCAGCGCCACGAGCACCCCACCGGGCGACCACTTCCGCAACGCGGCAAGCAGCATCCAGTCGGTCCTATCGCGGGCATGGCCGCTGGGGTCCGCATCCACCAAGTGGAGGTCGTCCACGCGCGCCCATCGCGGCAGCCCACAGAGCCCCCTACGCGACGTGTGCACCGGCAGGATGGTACCAGCCGCCAACCGCTTGATCGGACTCGATGGTCCCTCCCCAGCCAGCAGCGGGCGGGGTGCTTGGTCGCACGGATGGACACTCGCCCCGTCGGTCCCCACTACTGCGAGCCACGTGGGGTGCCCGAAGCCCCAGGGGTGGCGGCTGCGGCACTCCTGCCCGTCAGGCAGGACGGCCGCCGGAGCTGCCGGGCCAGTCCGCGGAAGGGGGCATAATGTGGGCTGGATGGGCGTGGTCAGGCTCAGCCAACGGATGAGGACTACCGCGACGGCAAGGAACGGCGCAAGGCGGGGCGTCGCTAGGAGCACCGGTACCCAGGCACGCACGGACCGGCCCCGGCGCACTGCGTCTCGCCCTGAGTCGGCGGACGCCCTATCCACGGTTCGCATCACGCCAATCCACCTCCATTGGACCGCCTGTCGTCGCTCCGGTCGCCGGCGGTTCGACGTGAGCCGGGCGGAGCTGCCGATGGCGTGCACCGATCCCAGCCCCTGGTTGCCATCACTGGCCGAGCGACCGCTCCATCCTCATGAACTGCAGACCTAGCTCGCCAACTGAGAGCCACCAGAGCTGCTTGTGGTGATGCCTGGCGGTCGGGTTCAGAACGGCGCCCTTGAGTCCTGCACCGGGGTTCTTGTTCCAGTACTCTGGAACGAAATCGGCCACTTGCCATCTGTCGCGCGGGTACTTGGCGTTGTGCGCAGGTATCTGCCTCTCAAAGAGCCATAGCCACGCGGCTAGATAGCGCAGACTCCACTCGAGCGAGAGCGCTCTCTGCGTACGTACCCCGAGCTGCTCCGCGGTTGTTCCGCCAGTGACCCTCGGGAGCAGACTCGTGACCTCGTGCGGCGCGCGGTTGGCGGCGTCGTGCAGTCGCCGCTCGATGCTTGCCATCGTCTCCACGTTGAGCTGCAGGGGGCCAATGGTCCCCGTGCTGGATGGGGACCGAGAGGCTCGGGCATCCTGGACGCCGGCGATGTAGCCAACGCCGGGCCGTTCGCGCCATGACGACTCGTAGCGCCAGACGGCAGCGACTGCCCACGGGTGCTCGAGGTGGAAAGCGCGCCCGACCCGCAGCGCGAGGGCGGCGATCTGCTCCTCGTCCGGCGATAGCGGCGCCAGTGGGTCTGGTAGCTGGCCTGGTCCTCCCATGTTGGCGAGGTAGCGCAGCTGGTACTCCAGGTACTGACGCCTGGCTGGTACGCCACCATGTCGGCTCCGAAGCAGGCGCTCGTAGCCGCCGACCACAAGGTCGTCTGGCACATACGGATCGATGTTCTGCAGCCCCTCCGCATCCACCCTCGCCATCGGGTTGCTTGCCGCGTACTCGTACCAGTTCTGCCCGTCTCTCGCCGGGTCTCGGTTCAGCCAGCGGCCCATCGCCGGGTCGAAGAAGCGGCGGCCGAAGTAGATCAGGCCGGTGTCTTCATCCGTCTCCTTGCCTGTGAACCGGTACGGCGTGTCCTGCGTGCCGGCGGTGGCGAGGAGGTTGCCCCAGGCGTCCAGTAGATTCTGGCGCGTCAGTGCCGGCGGCTGGGTCTCGTCGCTGAGCTGCCTCGTCGAGCCGATCGCGTCGTGGTGATACCACAGATCTTCCGGCGTCTCGCCGTGCTTGCGCGTCGTCAGGTGGGTGCCGATGCCCGCGATCGGCACCGGGCCGTGGGTGTGGGTGGCCAGCGGCTCGTCGTCGCCATCCCGCTCCAAGAGCACATTGAGCCCGTCCCAGTTGTACCGCACCGTCCCCGCGGCCTGCTGCTTCTCCACGCGCTGATAGCGGCCGTCGTAGGCGAAGGCGTTGTCCAGCCCCGCCAGGGAGCGCACGCCGACGAGCTGGCTCTCGGCGTCCCAGTCGTAGTACGTGGCCCCGGTGAGCAGGCCCTCTTCGTCGGTGGTGAGCCGGGCGACGGTGTTTCCGTTCATATCATAGCTAAAGTACGTCGTGGCAATCAGATAAGTTTCAAGAAACTCGTCCCGCTCCACCTCCACCGCCCGGGTGAGTTGGTTCAGCTCATTGGTGTCGTAGTACGTCGTCGCACTCTCGCGCCCATCCTCGGCGGGCTGGTGCATGCGCAGCACGCGGTTACCGCACAGGTCGTAGCGGTAGTCGATGCAGAAGACGAGACGCGGACCGCGGCCCACCTGGGGCTGGCGAGACGGCCAGACGCCGATCCCGCGGGGCGGGATCGCCGAGTCGGGTCCCCGCATGGCGGGACCCGACCTACGCGGGTGTCGAACGGCGGCACGGCATCGCCGGCGAAGCTGAGCTTCACCCGGTTGGAGTTGGCGTCATACTCGTAATAGAAGCTCCCCAGGTCGGCGCCGTCCGACAGGCGGCGGTGCGTCTGTGCTACCATCCATCAGTCTCCCACAGCCACACCGTACCTTGCTCATTGCCCGCCGCCAGGAGCTTGCCATCCGGTGCAAACTCCATGCAGTTGAC
>CAYRFY010000596.1:0-5208 GCA_964423635.1 uncultured Armatimonadia bacterium
CTCATCACCGACGGCCGCATCCACCCCGGACGCATCGAGGAGACCGTGGATCGCGCCCGCAAGCTCACCGAGGAGCGGATGCAGGAGGCCGCCGAGCGGGCGCTGTTTGAGACCGGCATCTCCAACGTGCATCCCGAAATCATGAAGCTGCTGGGCAAGCTGCGCTACCGCACCAGTTACGGCCAGAACGTGCTGAAGCACTCCATCGAGGTGGCCCACCTCTCCGGCGCCATGGCCGCCGAGGCGGGGGCGAGGGTCAATATCGCCCGGCGCGCCGGGCTCCTGCACGACCTGGGCAAGGCCGTGGACTTCGAGCGCGACGGCACCCACACCCAGATCGGTGCCGAGATCGCCAAGAGCCGCGGCGAGGCGGCGGACATCGTCCACTGCATCGCCGCCCATCATGAGGATGTGGAGATGCAATGCGTCGAGGCCGCCCTGGTGCAGGCCGCCGATGCCATCTCCGCCTCCCGACCGGGCGCCCGCCGTGAGACCCTGGAGACCTACCTCAAGCGCCTGGAGGGCCTGGAGTCCATCGCTCAGAGCTTCGAGGGTGTGGACAAGGTCTTCGCCATCCAGGCCGGGCGCGAGGTGCGGGTCGTGGTCAAACCCGACAAGATCGACGACCTCGAGGCCCATCGCCTGGCCAAGGGCATGGTCGCCCGCATCGAGGGCGAACTGGACTATCCGGGGCAGATTCGCGTGACCGTCATCCGCGAGACTCGGGCTGTGGAGTACGCCAAGTAGCTTCTCAAGGCAGGTACATCCCATGCGGCCGGATGCCCCCCGGAAGGCCCGGGGGCCGTGGCATCCGGCCGCATCGCTTCATCCAGGTGACAACGGTGACCATCATCTTCATCGGAGACGTCTGCGGCCGCCCCGGGCGGCGGGCACTGGGCAGCCTTCTGCCGGCGATCAAGGCCGAGCACGGCGCGGACTTCTGCGTGGTCAATGGCGAGAACTCCGCGGCGGGCTTCGGCATCACTCCCGACACCGCGGCGGAGATCTTCGACGCCGGAGCCGACTGCATCACCACCGGCAACCACGTGTTCGCCCAGAAGTCAGCCTACGACCTTCTGGAGCGCGACCCGCGCATCCTGCGCCCCGCCAACTATCCGCCCGGCGCACCGGGCCAGGGCGTCGGCATGTTCCAGGCCTCCAATGGCCGCTGGGTAGGGGTCGTAAACCTTCTGGGACGCACCTTCATGCAGCCGATGGACTGCCCGTTCCGAGCCGCGATGCAGAGCGCCGAAGACCTCGCCCAGCAGTGCCAGGTGATCCTGGTCGACATGCACGCCGAGGCCACCTCGGAAAAGTGCGCCCTGGCCCACTACCTCGACGGTAGGGTCTCCGCCGTCATCGGCACTCACACCCACGTACAGACCGCCGATGAGCGCCTTATGCCCGGAGGAACCGCCTTCATCTCGGACTGCGGCATGACCGGCCCCACCGGAACCATCATCGGGGTGGACCCGAGTGTCGTCATCCGACGCTTCGTCCACGGCCTGCCGGCCCGTTTCGAGGTGCCCCGCTCGGGGGAGGCTCAGCTCAATGGTGTGGTGGTTCGTACCGAGGCCTCTTCCCTACGCGCCACGCAGATAACTCGCATCCAGGCCTTGACGAACTCTGACAGTGAAGTATCATAAACAGCCAGGGGCTCGGCCGGAAGCCTCCAGCAGGGCCGGTGCAGTGCGCGAAGGTCCGGCGCACCACACGGTTTTCGGCCGCTCGTCCCAACCTTCACTATCGCACTACTCACACTAATACACGCACACGATGCAGGCGTCCGGGGCAAGCCACGAGCCGGGGCAGCTCCTGGGGAGACCTCTTCTCCCTGCCTCAGTCGCCGAAGGGGGATGCAGCGTTGGCAACACTGAAGGTGGGCTCGCAGTCCGACCCCAACAAGGTCGCAGGGGCTCTCGCCGGGACGATCCGCGAGGTTGGCAAGGCTGAGATGCAGACCATCGGCGCCGGGGCGCTGAACCAGGCCGTCAAATCCATCGCCATCGCCCGGGGGTTCCTGGCCCCCGCAGGGATTGACCTGGTCTGCTACCCTGCCTTCGTGGATGTGGAGATCGACGGCAGCGAGAGAACGGCGATAAGGCTCTTCATCGAGCCACGCTGACGTCCGGCAATGGGCGCCCCCCGAGCACCGCACCGCTTCAGCGGTGGGGCGCCTTTTTGTAGCCCATCCGTGTTCGGACCCTCGGCCGCAGCCTGGACACAGGCGGCGGCCTTTTGCTGCATCCTGCCCGCACAACCCTGGGCACAGCTCCCGCAAAGGGCGAAAGCGCTCGCCCGGCGAACCCCTGTCCGGCATATCATGGCGTTCGCTCTACCCCATCCGGAGCATGGCTCATGGCCTTTCTCGCCCACCCCAGAGACCGTATCTTCGTGTCCCGAACCTCCTCGACGCTTCTTCACCCCATCCATACCCACCGGAACTCGTCCCAGCTCTGAGACACCCCCGGCCCCAGGTTCTCCACCGTGCCCGTGAGGCCGTCTCCGCCATCCGCCTCGGCGCGCAATTGCAGCCAGGTGTACTCCCCGTGCTCGTAGGCGAAGCTCTCGCCGTCATCATCGTACAGCAGGAAGCCGCCCGTCGCCTTGCCGTAGTGGCGAATCTCCAGAGCCCGCGGGTCGTCCTCCGCAGCCAGAGGGATGATGCCGCCATCCCTCACGAACAGCGGGATGCGCTCCAGGGCGGCCTCAACCCGCACCTCGCCGCCACCGGCGATAGTCTGCCCACTGTGGAAGTCCACCCAGTTGCCCGGAGGCAGCAGCACGCTGCGGCTCGTTTCCCCCGGCAGCATGGGCGCCACCAGCAGGCAGTCGCCCATCATGTACTGGTCGGTGAGCTCCGCCGCGGCCGACAGCGCGTAGGGGTTCTCGGTGGCGTCCAGCTCGCCGGGCTCCGAAGAGGCCGGAGCCTGCAGGCCCTCCAGCGCCATGGCCCGGAAGGGCGGCAGGCCCTCGAAATGGTAGCGGGCGAAGGCGGAGTACAGATAGGGGATGAGGCGCAGGCGCAGCCGCAGGGTCTCGCGCACGATGCTTGCCACCTCGGGGAAGGACCAGGGCTTGGTGCCATCCGCCCAGGCGTTGAGCATCGCAAGCGGCGAGAAGCACACAAGCTGCATGCGCCGTACCCACTCCTCCGCGCTCGCCGCCGAGCGCACCTCCGGCGTCCACAGCAGACCTGAGAAGCTGCTATTGCACAGCCCGGTGAGAAACTGGCGCAGATCGTAGCAGTCGCTGTAGATGACGAAGGGATAGCCGCAGCCGCCGGCATTGGAGCCGCGGACCAGGCCATAGGTGCGTCGGTTCTTGGCCCGGAACATCTCCTGAGTCAGCGACTGCCACTGCAGCCCGTAGGTCTGGCGCATGACCTCGCCGCTGTGGCCGGAGGGGAAGGTGGCGTGGTCCGGCCACAGCCAGCTATCCACCCCGTCGCACTCGTCCAGCTTGTACCCGCTGACGCCGGCCTCCAGATGCTCGGAGGTCTGCTGGGCCTGGATGAGGGCCCGCGCCTGAGGCAGGGTGGTGTCGGGCACGATCCCGCACCAGACGGTGTGCGAGCCGCACAGCGGCAGCATCTGCCGGTAGATGGGGGAATCGGGGGACAGATAGGGGTTCTCCCACAGGTTCACGCGCACGCCGCGCTCCAGGAGGTCCTCACACAGCCCGGCGGAGTCGGGAAACCGGCCGGGGTCCCAGGTGTGGGTGCACGGATACGCCCCGCTCTGCCAACCGGGCTCCAGGCCGATCACCTGTAGCGGAAAGCCGCGGTCGAGAAACTCCCCGGCCTCGGCACGGACCTGCTCGGCGCTATGCCCGATGGGTGTGCGGTGCCAAAAGCCCAGCCCCCATTTCGGCGGCAGGCAGCCGCCGCCGCAAAACAGGACGTACCGCCGCACCGCCTCCAGCGGGTCTTGGCCCGCGAACACGAGCACCTCCACCCCCTCACCCAGCAGGGAAACCTCCACAGCATCCGAGAGCGGTTGGGCCGTCCAGTCGGCGTCCGTGGTGCGGTCGCGCACCGGCGGGGGGTGCGGCGAGTCTCTGCGGATGGCGGTTCCCATGTAGAAGGACACGAAGCGCGCGGTGTTCACCAGCACCCCGTAGCCGCGACTGGAGACGTAGAACGGGCACGGCGCGTGGGTGCGGCCATTGTCCTGGCCCCCGTAGTGGTCGACCTTCAGATGCAGGACGCGTGAGCGCTGGTTGAGGGTGGAAAACTGCAGACCGGGACCGTAGAGGCGCTCCTGTGGCTCAAGCGGGAAGCGCAAGACCACGCGGTCCCCGGCGGCCTCGGCGGCGACGTCGCCGGGGAAGGGGAAGGGGGCTTGCCCCATCTGAGCCAGGGCGTCGTGCCGCGGTGGGCCGGCGGTGAAGTCCAGGAGGGTCATAGCGTCGGCAGTGCCAAAGCGGGCACGGAAGACGCCGGGTGCGGTCTCGCTGAAGGAAAGCATGACAGAGGGCCTCGGAGTGTGGAGTGGAGGCGGCGAGAGGGAGTGTTCACTTCGGCGGGGGGACTGTCCTGCTTGGGGGCAGGGAGACGAACAGCCCACGGCAGACCTTGCGGGGCTCTGCCCCGGTACTCCGACGAGGCTGCGGACAGTTGAGGGCAACAGGTACCAGAGGCCGTTGGTGGGGCGGTTCACGCCCGGCGGAGCCCGACAGGCCGACCTGAGAAGGCGGCGGTCGTCGGACAGGTGCGGGCCCTGCTCTGGGCACAGAGGGCACGCGGCTCGCAGGCAAGCACGACTGCGGACCCGGGGCCGGTGACCAGCCGGCGGTACGACGGTGCTCTCGCGGCAATGCGAGTCAACATTTCTGCCAACTTGAGCTCTGCCACACATCTTTTACAGCATCTCGTGTTGACGATTATACTGTCGCCGAGATAGTATTTCCACAGTCCGTGTGGCGCATCGCGGGGGAATTCACCAATTCGTTCGTTTCCATGAGCCGCCCCGACGAATCATCGGTGGGCACTTCACGCGACGCCGCGGCAGGAATTCATTCTCTGGGGGATCACCATGCACTGTCGCTCAGCCGCCCTGCTCATGGCCATGATAGCGACCCTGTCGCTGCCTGCGATGGCGACAATCGTCACCAATCCGTCCAGCAACACACTTGCCGACTGGGGTACGTGGAGCACCAGCGGGAATCCGACATTCACTGCGTACTCTGACGTAGCGCAGATGCGTT